>NZ_KV441807.1:0-3242 GCF_001648595.1 Legionella bozemanae
GATGGGTAGTGACGCTAATAACAGAATTATGGACTAGAGAATTTCAATGCGTTTGCCATGGCAGGGCATGTTCTGTTGGTTAGGAAATCAATGGAGCACTGCGGTCGTTTTATTGATTTCTCCCCTCAGAATATGCTCGTGCAGCGTGCGTGGTACGTTTCCTGGAATATTTTCAGAGTGTTGTTGAAGAAAGGAACTTATCCATGGAGAAAAGCACATTCAATTGGCCGCCTCATATTTTGTTGATTGATGACAATCCATCAACTACCGTCCTTGTCCTGCGTTTGTTTCGCTATCTGGGGTATGGCGTCATGCACGCTGACAAAGCAGAAGAAATAGTAACGTTTATCCAGAAGGAGCAATTTGATTTAATCGCCATAAATCTGGCCTTTTCCTGTTTAGAAAAATACTGGCTGCATCGCACCCAATACTTTAGAGAAAATATCTCCATCATTTATTATACCCCCAATATTCTCATCAATGATTTTACCCATGCAGCGAAGCAGGCGGGCAGGGATATACGGGATGACAGCTGGATGCTTTATTCTGAATTTTTTCATTTTTTACCTTTTACATGAACATTTAATATTTCATTAAACTTAAAATATAAAAATTTAAAACATTCAACGGCGTTGCCCAAAGCGTTTACTGAGAAGGGCATGGATATGCTTGCCACGTAAGACTACGGAGAACACTTGCAAGGTTTGTGAAATATCGCGAACAATCAAAACATTATCGCAGAGCATTCCATCACAAAAGAGAGTTTAGAAGATTGATAATAATTTCCTATTCTTGGTAAGCCATAGCGAAATTATAAAATCAAAAATCCATGAGAAAACAAAAAATTAACTTTTTCTTAAATATTCTTTTTTAGTTTTCTCATGGAATAAGACTCTATCATGAAATGAAACAACTCGTTAAGAATAAGATGTTAGTCAACTTTCACAACTAATCCACCACCTAGTTCAAATGCATTATATTTTAGCAAAGTATAATCAGTACTAGGAAAGGCTCCAGAAACACCACCTTGAGGTCGAAATACACCGGTACCCTTTGATTTGGAGCGGCTAAAATCAATAAAAGTTCCTCGAAGATCCAAAGCAATATGTTGTGTCACTTCATAATTGATACCTGCCCCTGCTTGCCAGGCAAAACGCGTTTCCCTTCCCTTAGGCTGATAAAAAACAGGTTCATTAGTTCCTTCATTATGAACATTAATATCTCCTAACCATGTAGATGCTACACCTATTCCCCCTGTTATATATGGAGTAAATTTATTATAGGAATTCGCATTTAAATAACCATTAAACATAAAAGTTAAAGCTTTTTCAGGAGACGAGCCTATATTTCTATCTCCAATTACATCATTAGCATTATAGGATTTCGTGATAAAATCGGGGCGATAGGAAGTTTGTAGACCGGCACTAATGTTTGGGTGAAATCTATACCCAACTTCTGCTGCAAAAAATGCTGATCCGTCTAAATCAACAACCATTGGGACAGGAGCTGAAGGAACATTTATATTAAGATTTTCATTGAAGGGAAAAGAATAACCAGAAGATAATTCAAAAAAGACAGAAGGCAACGTTGAAACTTCGCCCATTGTTCCTGCAAAAACGAAGCTGCTTGAAGTACATCCAGCCAAGAATAACAATGTATTTAATTTTTTCACTGACAATATCCTTATGTTAAAACGGTCGCAATTATTACATAATACAAAAGATACGCCAAGCCACCCGTTATAAGGGAGTAAATGTTATCTCATAGTTTTCGTTTAATTTTAGAAAAACATTAACAACAACCTGCGAAATCCAATATTCAGCATTACGTCGATCGGATAATTTCGGCAATTAATAATGATGAAGCACCTATTATTTTTTATGATATAGAAGTATCTGGTGAGTCAGCAAATTTTTCGAGTAACCGAGAGCATTCAGTAGTTGTTGCAGGATACTTTATCAGCAAGGAACGCGAGCTATGCTTTATAGTAAGTCAATGGGGAAGATATTATTGGGCAAAGGCTGAAAACGTTTTTTCATCAACGAGTCAACTTTCAGCTTCTCGCACTCCTGAGAAACTCTTTAAATATGAATCAGGTTGGTTTGAGGTATATTCTATGCGGTTTCAGCCGCCAGAAATTTTTACAAATCCTCCATCTAAGCAAAGACAGGCACAGGAGGCACCTAAAGAAGGAGGGTGAAAGAATAAGATTTTAGTGATACATAATCCGCGGAAATCTGTAAATGAGTATTCATTTTGGTCCACAACCTTGTTAACACCTAAAGAAACTGAATATTTACTTAGAGGGGATTTGATACGAAAAAATATTCCTCATACTACTTTTTGAAATTTTGAATAGATTATAAAAAAAGTAGATGGGGGGCTCTCAGCATTAAAACTAGAAATGTTTGATTACCCTGAGGATACATTACAACTAGGTTTGATTATCCTGAATCAAACCTTAGTATTCAATGATAGAAATTAAGCGTATATTTACTTTCTTCATTGAGGTGTTTTATGAAAGTACTCGGAAAATGCTCAAATTTATATTTCTAATTTAGAGCTTGTATTTCTACTATAGAAGAACTTGTGATTCCCAGGCGACTTGCAGCCGCATATGAAAGATCTATAATTCGCGTACTATAAAAGGGGCCTCGATCATTAATACGAACCACCACTGTTCGTCCATTTTTTACATTCTTAACTCGTAGTCGGGTGTTAAACGGGAGCGTAGGATGTGCAGCTGTCATGGAATACATATTGTATCGCTCTCCATTAGATGTCTTATGATGATGGAAGCGTTTACTATAAAACGAAGCTAGTCCTCGTGCTTTATACCCTTTTGCAGATCTAAGAGGTGTATATACTTTACCCTTAACTTTATAAGAAGCTATTTCATGTCCTAGAGGCTTTGTTTTCATACAGGCGGTTAAACTAAATAACAATCCTGTAATGACAAAATATTGCATAGTTTTAATGGCTAATCTCATGCTTATCCTCAAATACCAAATGAGCCTGGAAACATAGCATATTGATTAAAGTCTGGCGACATATTCGTTGAATACTGAGCATACTATCTAATATTGGATCCTTTGACATAGATAATCAGACTTAATGATATTCCTGTTCAGAAAGTTCACGAGACTAGCCCCGCACAAAGTCTAGAATTTAATAAATAACCCCCATTTTATATACGCATATCACTTCATGCTGTCTCCTATATCATTCCTATTAATGAACAA
>NZ_KV441807.1:3252-195692 GCF_001648595.1 Legionella bozemanae
AATACTATCTAATGTTGGATCCTTTAACATAGATAATCAAACCCAATGCCCTAGGCGTTCACGTGGATTCAACTAGCTAATGCAACTACACTTTAACTAAGTGTTTGCGACAAAAATAACATATTAGGATTTTTAATCCTAATGTTTTTCTAGGCCTTTCATTTAGGGCAAAACGGTTGGGTATCGAGACCAAGAAATAGTAATCTTATAGGGGTTCTTTGCGGGAAGGTACGAAATTTCCCACAACACCCTTATAACCCTTTGTCAGCATAGGTTGTAGCCAATAAATTGATTTTTCTCAACGCCGAAGCATTGCTCAGTTATTGTTCAACAATAAGTTTAATCACCTACAAATGGTAAATGTAGTTTCATTCTCTCATGAGAAGCAACAAACCCTAATTTTTTATAAAACTCGATAGTTTCAAGTCGCTTCTTGTCCATGGTTAGCTGTACTAAATGACAGCCCATTTCACGTGACTTATTGATTCCCCATTCGATCATAAGCTTGCCAATTCCTTGGCTTCGATATTGTTCATCGATACGAACCCCTTCAATTTGACCACGCCTCCCTCCTTGATAAGTCAAATAAGTAATAATGGTTAATTGAAAAGTGCCAATAATTTTATTATTGTCTTCAACAACAATTAGATAATTATTTTTATCGTTATCTATATCAGAGAAAGCAGTATAATATTGCTCTGGTAAGGGTTCTTGGTAAGATTCACGTTGTTTACCCAATAGATCATTGGCCAGTAATTTAATAATAGGAAGGACGTCTTCACGCTGAGCTTTTCTTATATTAAAATTACTCATCTGATCTCTCTCAAATTGCTAGTAACCATTGAGCGGAGTGCTCGTTTTTTAACATACGTATTAAGACCAATGTGGTTGGTGTCCCCTGTGAATTGATTCATAAAAATCCTATGTTATTCAATGGGCACTTTAGTGGGCACTTTTTTTATGTGATTAAGCGAATATATTTGTTATTTTTTGATACCTAGGATAATGCGTTAACTCAGTATTTACAATGGGTTGTGATCATAATTGAGTATTTTTGATAGCGTATGAAATTGATAAAAAAACTGACTCTTATCTCTTGGTCATAGGTTCGATCCCTATACGGCCTATCAATAAACCTAAAGAACTCCATATTATAAAATCATTTATAGCCAAACCATATGGCTTGACTGGTTTTAATATTAATGGAATGTTCCTATATACTTAAAGATTTATAGTCTTTTACAGATTCTTCAAACTCTTCTAATTTTGTTCTATCAAATGAAGCATTAACGGTGTTAAAAATTTCATTAACGTCCTGAATTGAATCGATTTTAACAGCTAAATTCTCTTTTAATTGTCCATCGGCAATGAGCTGTCGATGAAAATAACTCAGATAATTACGGAAAGAATGTTGTTTGTAGCTGCTGTAATCTTCATTAATGATTAAACTGTCGATTGAGTCCGCTAAAGATTTAGAAAAAAAATGGCTGAGCGCAAGCATTTTTTCATCATCCATATCTTCTCCATTCTCTAATACTTGCCTAATCGCTTGATTCATCATAGAGTGCAGATAACGTTCCCATGCATTTATGGTCTGGCGAGCATGTCTTTTCCCATTAGCATTATGACTAAAAAAGAATGAACTATCGTATTCACCAGCTTTTGTCTCATAAGCTTTTTGATAGTTTTTTCCTTGTTGGATAATCGCCTCAATATTATTGACCACACTTAATAATTCTTTTATTTGGGCTGTTTGATCATTTGTAATGCGCTTCATCAATAATCGAGAATTATGTGTATCCAACATTGAGATGTTTGCAATACCTGCAATAAGCTCTAATTTTTCATCTCTTTTTTGTACCTCGGCAGCGAGAGCTCGAATTTCTTCATCTTTTTGCAAAAGACCTCTTTCATTTGCTTCATTCAGTCGTTTCAAACTGAAATTTTCTTTTTGAGTGTCGCTTAATTCAATACCTATTCTTTTCAACTCTTCCTTTAAATCATTATACTCATGTGTGCTCACTGCTGGGCGAGATAAATAGTTCCTGACAATTTGAAAAAAACCGGCAGTTTGATGTTCTTCTTCAAGTATTTTGGTTTCAAAGTTGCTGCTCTCAATAAGAACAAAACCTTCCTCTTCAGCAACATCATGAGTTTGTAATTCAATAGCCTGGATAATTTGCGCAACAACCGTGCGGCGTCGTTGCAGAACATCAATCAGTTTTTTTATTGTTTCATCCTGAGATTGCTGTGCTTGGAGAATTAGCTCATCGTATTCGGCCAAGATATTTTTTTGTTTTACTAAAATAAGCTCAGCCTGGCGGTTCAATTCTTTTGCTTGTGCTCGAGAAATATCAGATTGAAAAGCGCTATTTGCCATATCAAATTTGTCGCCAAATAGGATGTTTCCGCGCTTTACAACTTCATTGGCTTCTTTACTGAATTCTTTTAGTGCATTAAAGCAATCAAATGGAATGCTCGCAAATGCGGCACTAATTTGTTGAGATGCGGTGATAAAATGATTTCGTACTTCAACTAAAGGGCGTTTATCTAAGTAAAAAGGTTCCCATAAGCTACGGGCTGAACTTGAAGATTGGCTTCGTTGTCGGTAAACCTTACCACAATCTGCCTCAAACTTTTCCAAACAAACATGTAGCTCACTTTTGACATGATGAATGTCTTTCAAGTAGGGTTCGGACAATTTAATAAAATCATTAAAGTAACTGATTTTATTGCCGCTTGTGAACTGATGAAGTCTTTTTAGCTCATTTTGCAAGACACGTAATTTATCTCTCAACTGTAATAGTTTAATCAAGTTTTCTCGTTGTTCTTGTTCAAACTGTTCCCATAAAAAATTACCCTTATCAGGCAAGTGATAAGTAAGTCCTTTATAAAGGGGCAGGTAAGCATCTTCTTGTAAAGCGGCTGCAGGGTGAGCAAATAGTTCCGCAACAAAGGGATCATCAATAACTTTTTGTTCTGTAGAAGTGAGAGTAGCTTTACCAACTTTTGCGAACAGATCCTGCAAATGCGTTACATCAATTTGATTTTGTCCACTAAATAATGGCAGCATGTGATTATCAATGCCAGCAAGCAGTTCATTTAGTTTTCGAGTTGTATCTTCAATAGTTTGGTAATAGGCATCAATTTTATTTTCTTGGTCCAAATCTTCCATTTGCGCAGCAGAAAATATCCGATCAAGGGCTGACTTACATGAAAGAAGTTTCTCATCTTGGCTGCTAGTACTTTGGATGTCTTTATGCTTAAGTAATTCAACGGTAAAAAGTTCGATTCGTTCTTTGTATTTTCCTTGTTCCTGAACGGGTTTTTCCAATGCTTGGCGGCAAAGATGGGCCAATAGAATCATGGCTACAACTTTGCCATGCGAAATGTCATTCAAATTGGCACGGCCAAAATAGCGATTTTGATTATCTGCAATGTACTGATAACACGTATTGTAAACAAAGTTAAAGTAGTCGCAGTTGCTTTTAATTTCTTTTGAATGATTTTGTTCTTGTATTTTCCTGGCCAAGCTGGATAATCCGCCAGGCTGAGGATATTCCAATCCCTCTATCATTCCTTCTTTATAGGTTAAACCAAACGTATAGCCCCAACCTTGGTGTTCTACAGGAATTTCAACGATGCTGGTGTGAGCAATATCCATGATTTTTACTTGCAAATCTTTATAAATCGTCAAAATTTCACGGATTAATGGAGTTTCTCTGAATCGAATGGCTGGCATAATCAACACCTGTAAGTATAAAAATTTTTATAGCGATAGTCTAAAAAAGTTTTCTTAAGTTTTTCTTAACAAACGTGCGTTTTTTCATAGAAGAAGCCGCGATTTTAAGGCTTTTCTATTCTTGAGATAAGTATTTATTTAAAAATTTTACACTCCGTTATAAATTAATTCATCGTTCAGATCAAGAAAATAAAATTTAACCTATAGTATTAACAAGAAATATTTGAAATCAATGGATGCAATCATGGGCATGTTATCTGAACACTTAATTTATTCTATGGAAAAAAATTATGGACAAAAGCAAGCGCTTATATTTGAAAACGCAAGTGTTTCCTATGCAGAGTTAGAACGAGCTGCAAATTGTTTTGCTAACTTTTTATCCCAGGAAAACATTAAGGGCGAACGTATTGCGTTTATGCTTCCTAATAGCGTTGAAATCGTTTCTATTTATCTTGGTTGTTTTAAGACGGGTTGTATTGCAATGCCTATAAATCGTCGTTATGCACCACCTGAACTGGAAAGAGTGCTTCATGATGCTGAGCCTTGTTATTTAATTATTGAGGAGGATAAATTATTTTTATTGGAAGACATTAATTTAGCTGCAACACGCATTAAAGAGGTGTTTGTTGTTGGCAGCACTAGAAAGCCCAGTAAATACTCCTTGTTTCAAGATATCATGAGTACATCGACTGAGTTCCAGATATCCGAACTTTCTTATAATAATCCTGCGGTGATTTTTTATACTTCAGGTTCTACTGGACAACCGAAAGGGGTCGTCCATACTCTTAGCTCAATTGAAGCAATATTAGACTCCACTTCAGATGCTTTAGAGACGATTACTGCGCAAGATAAAATAATCGTGTGTGAGCCACAATGTCATATCAGCGGCTTTATGGAGACCTTTGCTACTTTATCACGAGGCGGCACCGTTCTTGTCTATGATGGTTTTCATTTGGATGGTTATTTAGAGGGATTAAGGAAACACAGGCCGACTTTGGCTGTTCCACATATTGATACCCTGATGAAAATTTTGGATTCTGGACGTTGTACTTCGGATTGTTTTGCCTCACTACGCGGGGTGTATACAGGAGGGGATGTATTGCCTGAGGCAGTTCAAAAGCGATTTGTTGCCTGTGCCGGGAAGCCGATTCACGTTGGTTATGGGATGACCGAGGGTATTTGGATGACAGTGTGTCGAGAAGAGAATCCTAAAAGTGGTTGTATTGGTAAACCTCTTCCTGGAGTACAACTTCGTTTGGTGGATAAATCGGGTAAAGAAGTTCCGCAAGGGGAAGATGGGGAAATTTTGGTAAAGGGGGATATGCTCATGCTGAATTATTGGCATAATCCTAGCGAAACACAAAAAGCATTTATAGAGGGTTGGTTTAAAACGGGTGATAGCGCAAAGCAAGACAGTCAGGGAAATTATTATTTTACCGGCCGTATTAAAGATATAATTATTCGGAACACATCAAATATAATGCCAGGCGAAGTTGAGGCTGCGATTTATCGGCATCCCGCAATTAAAGCAGCAGGAGTAATAGGTATTCCTGATTCTCATGAAGGAGAGGTGCCTGTCGCATTTGTGGTACTAAAAAGTGGAAAGAAATTGACCGAATCAGAGCTTAGCCAATATCTAACCCAATTTATAGCAAAATATAAAATTCCGATAAAAATATATTTTATTGGAGAGATACCATTGACCAATAGCGGAAAAATAAACCATAAAAAACTTTATGATTATCTACCGCAAAAAAACAGTTTTGGTGAACCTAATTAACATACTTAGGAATGGCAATAAATTGGCATTAAAGCAATGTCGGATTATCTTTAGGGGCCAGGCAGTTGGTTTGATTTTGTGGTTTGCGTCTCTTCACTACCTGATTTCTGCTGTGTATTTCTTCTTTGCATCACTAGTTTTTGGCGTGCCTTTTTTTGTCTATTAAGTATTAAATCCATACGGTTTTGTTTTGCATTTTCCCAAAAATTAAGCATGCTCAGTTGTTTTATACTTACGTGGTCATTCGGATTCTGCCAAATTTTATTTTTATGGAGCGTCTGGCGTACATTTGAACTGGAATACCATTTGCCATGACAATAGGAGTATTTCTTTTTATCCGTTGAGGGAGAAAAAAGTGTCCCGGCATAATAATCAATAAATGCATCGAATAAGACCAAATGGCTATTGAATTTTTCTGCTATGGTTTGTTGATTTCCTTTATTATTACAAAAATAAAGCTTTATATTGCTAATCCTGTGATGTAGATAGACAAAATCATAATTAAAGCGTTCTGCTATTTTATCAATGCCAAGATGAGTAGGTTGATTTGTACTGGAACACGTGCTTGCCAGATGAAAATATTCCAATAAATTATCAATTCCATGTGCAAGTATATAAATGGTGAGGTATTCGCGTTCCATTAATTTATAATTCATGGGCTTACCATGCTGTACGATGAGTATGCTTTGATCATTAAGTGTTTCTTTCCAATCCAGTGCACGAGCATTTAGATCATTTTCTTCATGGAATGGGATATACAGGATTATCATGTCATAATACTCAGTAACTATTCGTTGTTTATTCCGAATTCTTAAGAAATGATGAGTGCAGCATCTTGATAATGAATTGTTCACACAGATGAAGTTGTCCAAGGGCAACAAATTCATTTGCACGATGAGCCTGCTCGATACTACCCGGACCACAAACAATAGTAGGTATTTTCGCTTGTTGAAATAAACCTGCTTCAGTGGCATAAGCCACTTTTAATTTTTTTTCATTGTGACAAATTGATTGGGCAGCATGAACAATTGGTTCAGAGGGGGACGTATCCAATCCAGGCGCTTGAGCGAGGGTTTCCAAAATCACATTCGTGTTTAATTGTTCTTTATGTAGGGTAGGGAGTAGTTCCGTATCTATGAAATCAACGATTTGTTGATGAAGTTGAGCCGGGTTATCAACCACCAGGTTTCTAATTTCAAAAACAAATTCACACAAACTGGGAATCGTATTATATGCATTTCCACCCTGAATGAGATTGGTGGATACTGTAGTATAAGGGACATCATAGGACTCATCTCGATTTCCTTGAGATTGAAACTGATGGGCCATTTTACGAAGATAAGTAATGAATGATGCGGCATGCTCTATTGCATTGCATCCTTGAGGGGTCAATGATGAATGAGCAGCCACACCGTGAATTTGACAACGATAGCATTGTATTCCTTTATGCCCAATTACAGGTTGCATGGAGGTTGGTTCACCTACAATACATGCTTTGGGTTTATAATTTAGTTTTGTTATTCTCTCAATGAGGCTCGGTGCGCCAAGGCAACCAATTTCTTCATCATATGAAAAAGCAAAATGCACTGGGAATTTGAGTTTAAGTGATTTCAATTGGGGAATAAGGCTTATCACTACTGCAATGAAACCTTTCATGTCACACGCCCCTCTCCCATATACTTTTTGGTCTTTAATTGTTGCCTGAAATGGATCGCTATCCCATGTTTGTCCATAAACAGGTACTACATCTGTATGACCCGATAAAATAAGTCCTCCCTCAAGTCGACTCTGGTGATCGGGGATAGAGGCGAGTAAATTTGCTTTAAGCCCTTTGTCGTCATGGATTAAAATGGGATTAATCTGATAATCATTCAAAGCATTCGCCAGAGTTTCTATTAGGGATAAATTGGAATTGCGTGAGGTGGTATCAAAGGCGATAAGTTTTGTCAGCCAATCCAAGGTATTCATATATATTCCTTTTTAAATAAGTGGCAGTGTGTCATGAATGCACAGCGATTAAAGGATTATAATCGCTCTCAATGTACAAAACACCAAAAAGCACAAGCCTAGAATTTTTTCTCTGAAATCCTGATTATGACATTTTGCATGAGGCAGTCTACACTCTGGATAGTGGAATTTTTAATCAGTTGCTGAAGCATGTGCAAGTCATTGCATTTATATATTGAATTACATAAGGAAATACACAATGAAAACGATGAGGGCAGTGCAAGTAAATAAGTCAGGAGAATGGGAATCTATTGAAAAAGACATTGTGATGCCGGCAGCAAATCAAGTACGTATTAAAGTTGAAGCATGTGGTGTATGCCATTCGGATGTTTTTGTGAAAGAAAATTTGTGGCCTAATATTCAATTTCCAAGAATTCCAGGACATGAGGTAGCAGGGGTAATTGATGAGGTTGGTACTAATATTACCCAATGGAAACCAGGTCAACGTGTTGGGGTAGGTTGGGCAGGTGCTCTATGCGGCCAATGTCTTTCCTGTCGCCATGGTGATTTTATTCTATGTGAAAACCATAAAATCACAGGATTACATTATGATGGTGGATATGCCCAATATATGATAGCTCCAGTTGAGGCGCTTGTTGCCATTCCTGATGAACTCTCCTTTGCTGATGCTGCGCCATTAATGTGTGCCGGTGTAACCACTTTTAATGCGCTACGACATAGTGTTGCTCGTCCAGGTGATTTGGTTGCAATACAGGGCGTGGGAGGGCTAGGGCATCTGGGCGTTCAATTTGCTAATAAAATGGGATTTAAAACGGTTGCTCTATCTTCTGGGGCTGACAAAGAAGAACTTGCTAAAAAGCTAGGGGCTCATATTTATTTAAATTCCGATGCTCATGATGTTGTTCTTGAATTGCAAAAATTAGGTGGTGCCCGGGTTATTTTGGCAACAGCGCCTAGTGGTAAATCGATTGCTCCTTTAATTAATGGTCTTGGAAATAAAGGGGAGCTTCTTATTGTTGGAGCTTCCAATGATCCAATTGAAGTGATAGCAACTCAGCTTATTGGTAACAAACGTTCGATTAGAGGGTGGCCATCTGGAAGTGCAATTGACATCGAAGAAACATTGAAGTTTTGTGCTTTAGTGGGGATTCGCCCTATGATTGAACAGTATCCACTTGCGCAAGCGGAAAAAGCTTTTGAAGCGATGATATCAAATAAAGTGCGATTTCGCTCAGTGATTATGATGAACGAAAAATAGATTATGGGACACTTTTATTGTTCTATACTTAATCATGTCGACTCAAATTATTTCATGGAGTGAAGTTATTATGAAAAAAATATTATTAATCATTTGTTCGCTTACACTGTTCAGTGCAGTTTCCTACGCAGAAAAAATAATAATTACTGGCCAGCCAATTATCTTGGAAAAACAAGGCGATGTTTACTATGTGCCAAGTGATTATAAGTCTACAACATCTTATTACTATGTAAGCGTAAATGGGGTACGTCAAGTGTGTTATATAGATAAGCAACCTGAATTATCTGCTTTAAACACCTCAACACTTGAAGTGAATTACAATGGTTCATCGTTGAGTTGGGTTTGTTATCCTTTAGACACTAATTATTTTGAAACCCCATAAAATAATTAGGGTCAAAAAATCTGAGGGATTGTCAACTTATTGAATTAGGAACCTTGATGTATTGGTATTAGACATTCTTCAAGAAATACTTTACTTACCACATCCCGCGGCTTGTTTCTGGGAGAACCACGCGGAAATTGAATGTCACTTTATGTTTTTAAAAGAAATATACTCAACGTTCTACGTACCGCACTTTATGTGCGGTATCCAGAACAATGGCCCCCATCCTAATTAGAACCTTTTGTGCCTCAATAAACATCCTCTAGATACCGCGCATAAAAGCGCGGTACGTAGGGAGGTAAATTTCGCGTGGATCGCTCAGGGCTTGTCCGCGGGAGCCAATAAATTTGCAACAGAGCGGGATCTCGCGGGGCATAGAAAGAAAAAGATAATGGTAAGTGACGATCCCCCAAGCCAACACCCCCTGGATTTTAGCTCACATTATCTTCTTTTGGAGAGGATAAATTGAGTCCATTGACTACTTCCTGCAGCATTTTTAAATGAATGGGTTTGGTCAACACTTTATTCATTTCAGAACGCAAAAGTTCATTTTCTACTTTACCTGAGGTATTGGTAGTTAGACCAATAATTGGTATAGGATTTTTCTGTATTTGTTTTTCCTGCTCGCGAATACACTGAATGAGGTTCTTATCTGCTTTGCCGGCTATGCCTATATCCGTAATGATTAAATCAAAATCATTTGTTTCCAGCAACTCTAAAGCATGCTCACCATCAATCGCAGAATAGAACTGATATTTAGCTTGCTCTGCAACATTTTCAAGCATATGCAAGGAGATAATATTATCTTCTACGAGTAAAATTAGCGGCGAATTAGATTCTGTTTTTTCTTGCTGTAATTTACTTTCGCCCGCTCCATAGAGAGAGGAGTTGTTCTCACTGTATCCAATTTTCATCGTAAGGGTAAAATAAAAAGTAGAGCCTTTTCCAACTTCACTTTCTAGATTTATTTCTCCACCTAATAGACTTAAGTATTTTTGTGCTACGTGAAGACCAACACCATAACCACTGTGTTGGCTTTTATAAGAAGGAATAGCACGGAAAAAACGATCAAAAATTTTATTTTTTAATTCAGGAGGTATACCAATTCCTGTATCGATTACACTAAATCGAAGTTGGGCATAACTATTTTCATGAGAAAGAGTTTCTACTTTAATTGTAACAACACCGGTATCAGTGAATTTAATCGCATTTCCTACAAGATTTAACAAAACTCGATGTAATTTTGTACCATCAGTAATAAAACTATTTGGCGTTGTTTCATCAATCTCAATATTCAATTGAATTTTCTTCATTTCCAGGGTTGGTTGTACAAGATGTGCAATATCTTTAATGTTCTTGCGTAATTCGAATAATTCCTCATGTACATCACGTTCTCTGAGGTTATCTGCTGTAACGATTTCCATTACACCGTTGAGCAAATCCAGTAGTTGTTCGCTACTTTCGTGAATCCAGCGTGCATATTGTTTTCTTTCAGGATCTTCGGCTTTCTCTTCTAAAAGTCGTGACATCCCCACAATACCGCTTAATGGGGTATAAATATCATGGCTCATATTTTCTATAAATTCAGTTTTCGCCTGGTTTGCAACTTCTGCATTTTCTTTGGCACGACGCAAGGCAACTTCCATTTTTTTGCGCTCTGTGATATCTAGAGAAATGCCTAAAACGCCAATAATCTCATTTTTTTGATTGCGTAAAGGAACTTTTTGAGAATAATAAATACCCATTCCATTAGTCATGACTGCATATTCTTCGGCAGTATGTGGTATGCCTGTTTCCATTACTAATGTATTAAGTTTATTTAATTCTTCCGCCTGATCTTTCCATGGCATGTCGTAATTGGTTTTTCCAACGATATCTTTTCTTGATTTCAAACGAGCGCTTTTTGCTTGTGCATCGTTACAACCTAAAAATATATTATTCTTATCTAACCAATAAACATGCCCTGGCATTAAAGAAATTATATTTTCATAATAATCATGAACGGCTTGTAACTCATTTTTAAATTTTAGTTTTTCTTCCTCCAGGGAACGCATTAATTGATGAATTTCCGCATTTTTTCGATCAATAATTTCGTGTAATTCTTTTATTTTTTCAGAATCCATTTTTCACCGTATAAATAATCTTAATAAGCGAGATGATGCATTATTAAGTAAAATATTGTTGTAACTATTGTAGACACTATATTAATGGACTTACTCGTGAAGAGTATAGTAAACCGTCCAAAATGCTCTGTCTTTTTTAAATAATGTGTGAGGATATTATAAACTATTTATGAAAAAAATGGTTATTTTTTCTTCAAAATGAGTTATACTATGGCTATATTTTCGGTTGGAAATTTAATGGTTTTGATTTTAATAATCTAAAAAATACTCATTTAAGTACGTAATGTCATGATTTTAAATAATTTTAAAATGATGACTAAATTGCTACGTACTGTAGTGATAAAATAAATGCGAAGGAAAATATGTAGATGCCAAAAGTTAGAGGTCCGAAAGAAGGTAAATTTGTTACCGCAAGTTTTGATCCGATAAATAAAAGAGACAATAGTAAAAGTCGTTTTCCCTCTCTAAAGACTACAAAAGATTTAGTCCTTTTAAGTATTAAAGGAAATGAGTTTTGTGCCGGTGACTATTTAGGAGCTATTGTGCAACAAGCTGTTGCTACTCATCAAACTCCTACTGATTTTACTGGCCCTAAAGGTAAAACAACTTTTTTAATTGCTGATGAAATTTATTGGCACAATCTTAAGGGGAAGACTACGTCTCCTGACGAAGAAGTGATTCTTAAGAAGAATGCTTTGGAAGAAGGTGAAAAGTATTTTGAGAGTAATTTAGCTGCTTTCTTAACTCCTTTGGGTATGACTGTTGATGAGTTCAAAAGCAGATTTCCCAGTAGTGCATCAATGGACGAAAAAATTTCTATTATCAATCAACTCGCTTTGGAGCAAGGAAAGAATTTCGAGATCGTTCGTTGGCATACATGGGTAACTCAGCGTGATTTTGATAAAACATTAAAAGACATATTACCTTATTATGACAACGTAGAAGGCCTTCAAGAAGCTATTGAGGATTCAGTCATTGACTTTGTGAAACGTCATTCTAAAGATGAAGGCGATTGTGAAGTATGGACTGAGCGTTCTCGAGGCTATTTAAGAGAAGAAAGTCCGTCTATTATGTTGTTAGCAGCGCAGTTAGGTTATAATTTTATTATTTATCCAGGCGCTATTTTGCCTCCTTTTTCAGCAACAAAAGAGTACTTTGTTGTTGATAACCATGTTGCTCGTATTGAAAAAGGTTACAGTATCAAAGACGAGTGTACTCATAATAAATTTTGTCTTCACACTGAGAATCCTTCTCGCTTAGTCAACTGGTTAGAAGTTAACTTTACTAGAAGCCATGAAGCTGCAAAATCACGTGAAGCTTCAAAAACACGTGAAGTTACCACACCATCTGAAGTTACAAAAACCCAGGAAGTTACAAAACTACAAGAAGGTGCAAAATTACCAGAGGTTACAAAATCAAGGGCTCTTACTTTTTTCGACCCAGGTAAATCTACCACCACTCTAGCTCCTCCTAGAAAAGGACATGAACCTCTAATAACCGAGATTACAGATGAAGATGGAGTAGTATTACAGATAGTACCTAAAAACGAGAGCATTATTTCCTCAATAGTGCAAGGGATTACTCGGGCTCTTGAGAATCAATTCCCTAGTCAGAAGGGTAAATTAGAAAAACGTATACAAACTCCACTGACACAAGTGTTTGAGGGTATTACGCAAGGGGTTTTAGCAGCAGATCATCTTTCTATGTCAGATAAGATCGGATTTCTGACTGAATTGGTTGATTCTTATGTTAATCGTGCGGCGGAGCCAAAGCGTGCTCCAATGCCGACGATCTCATAAAAATATTTCTAAGCCCATATCAAATTATGGGCTTTTTTGTACCTACCCCAAATTACTTCAACATATCGGGATTAAAGGGTTGTCCATTCACAAAAATCTTTTGGTTTTCTAATTTGAAAGTAAGGACATAATCATTCCCTTCAATCTTTAAAAGTCCTTTATTGACTAAATCGTGTAACATTTTTTCCGCTTGGGTTGCAGCTTGATTATCCGGATTAGTAAAGATTTGTTCCGGACTTGCTGAGCCAGGCGATGTTACCTGAGCATCTGGAGTGGTTTGAGTATTGTCGGCGAGATTATTCTTAATTGATGCGGTAACAAGTGCTTTTACAGTTGTTATCGGTGCTTTAAAGTGACCTTCGCCAGACATCTTTTGCATCATCTGAGACAAGTCATCGCCTTCGCTTTTGGGCAGTGACATTTTCAAATTACCTATAATTTTCCCATCCGGTACGTTCAAAGTCATTTCCGAAAGTTCTAATACCGCCCCTTTGGCAAGGAGTTTGGGTAATTCAGTTGCAAATGCAAGCGTCACCAAATTGGGGTCACTATTATTTTGAATCAAATTGAATTCTTGTTGATTGATTTTCGCTGCAATGACCGGATCCAGATTTCTAAAACTCAAATGTAAAATGCCTGGTCCATAATTTTGGTTATCCGTAAATAGCTTTTGTAATGACAGTTTAAAATCAATGTCCATTACACTATCATGAATATTAGAACCGACCGATAAATCAAATTCTCCCAGTTCGAATACTTTTTCACTCGCCAGATTGATTGCAATAGAAGGAATATCAAAACGAGATTGTCCAATCCATAACCAGTCTTGATGTCGTTTAAATTTATAATCATAGGTGATTTCACCAATATCGAAGGCAAGATTATTCTTTATATTGGAGGGATTATTGGCGGCTCCTTTGACTCCCAATAATCTTAAGTTACCATCAATATTATCAAGATTCGAAGAAACACAGAGCAAAGAGGATAAGCCCCGCCAATTTAACTTGAAGTCCCCTTCATTTTGTCCAATTTTGCCTTCTACGGCGAAAGAAGGAAGTGTGTATCTAAAAATGGTTTTATTCAAATAATTAATAAACGCTTCATAATGAGTTTCAGGTTGGGTTGTGACAAGACCTATTCCAAAACGTATACCATGATCTGTCGCTATAAAAGGCCCATGTTTGATATAAATAGGGATGTCTACATCAAAATCAGCTGGTGGTTCAGTTTTGGTAACACCATTTTTATCTGTTATATTTTGTGCCGGGATATGCATCTTAAATGTTAAATTCGCTTGAGATGAAAACCAGCCTCGGTGGTAGTTTCCTAGATGAACACTAAATGAAGAGGTTTTAGGAATTGAATTTATATTTTTACTTAGGGTATTCTCGATTGAGAAGCCAATAGCAAAGTAAGCCACAAGGATAAGCACTACTAAAGCTATGAGGAAACCAGTCCATTTTTTCATAAATACTCACATTAAAATCCCTTTGTTACTATTATGTAGCCCAAAAATTTTATTTTGTAAATTAAATAGATAGTTATCTTTATTTCAAGCCGGATCAAAATTTATAAAGACCAGCGTTCTGGTCTTGTTTTTTAATAAGTAAAACTTAAATTATGGAGTACTTCTGGAATTGATTTAGGAGTTGGCATTGTAAAGAATGAATGACGCATTATTTTTTTAATATGCTCTTGATAACCTTCTGACTCTGCAACATTTTTTTGAAAATCTTTTAAATTCATTAACTTTAACTGACAGCCCTGTTCCAGCATATTACTAAATTGGGCATCATCGATGCTGGAATATAAACCGCCTAATTCTTCCCACAATTTTTGTGTGACTTCTTTTTTTATTGCATGCCAGATGGGAAGTAAATCATTTTCAAGAAGTGAAAATAACTGCATTAATTCTCTATATTCCTTCGCTGTCCGAGGATGGGTTAACAATTCCAAATGCTGCATCGCTACTTGCTCAATAATTTTATCCCGTCTGGTGGAAAGAGCAAAAGTTAATGCTTTTTCGAAGGGAAAAAATTCATGATATTGAGGTTCATAAACAAATACTTCACCTGTTTCAAACTCATAGAACCATCCATGGATTGAGAGTTCTTTGCGTGCCAATTTTTCCGCAATTAGTGGATATGTTTTTAAATGTTCCATCTGTGCCAAAATGTTTAACTTAGTCGCTTGTCTTACTTTTAAAGTGAAATTATCTGAGTGAAGCTCTTTCGAGTCGTTCACTTGTTTTAAGACAGAATGTGAATGAGTAAGCCATGAGGCGACTTCAGGCAGATGTTCATGGAGATTGGGGGTTAATAAACCTTTCATAGCACCACAATGAGAATGACCGCAAATAATAATGTCTTTTATACTATGAAGTTCGCTTAGGGCAAACATGAGCCCTGCTGCTTCACTTGAAGGAATATGTGAAGGAGGAATGATATTTCCCACATTACGAATGACGAATAAATCACCCGGTTTTGTTTGGGTTAAAAGATTTGGTAATAAGCGTGAATCAGAGCAAGTAATGAATAAAATTTCAGGATTTTGCGCTGCACTTAATTTCTTAAAGTCTTCCTCCATTTGTTTAAATGATTCATTTTGAAACTGACGTACTCCAAGCATCAATCTAATTAACATAAACACTCCTTTTTAAGTGGATGGCCAATTGTTGTATTACATATGTAAGAATAAACATTGGTATTATTTCACAATTGTTAATTTGTATAACAAAATTGTAAAGAATGGCAAGAGGGGCTTTGGTTGGAGATGATGTATTTTAAGTCAGATTGGAAGAATTTCTTATAAAGTAACTTTTCTTTCAGTGGCCAAGAAGTTGTTGGGTTGAATTATACCGGCCCCATAATGAAGGCTGCTGTCATTTATTTATGCCGCGCAAAACAGGTCGGCAAAAATAAAAGACCTACAGCCATACGTTATATTAAAGCGAGCCCCAAATTTTGAGTGCTAAAAAACTGAGGGGGGATTGTTAGGAGCCTCTGCATTGCGAAGTACCTCCTGAAATGTTTGAGTAAGTGTTGCTCTTATTTCAGAACTTGGGGTACTCGTAATAACGCTTAATTTTTGACCAATAAAGTCGATTAAGTCGTTTATTGTCTTTTCGATTTTATTTGGCTTATTCATTAAGAAACTTTCTAACTGAATCGTTAATTCTTCAAGCGCCTGATTAAAACAATTTTTTGCTTCTGAGATTTTAGGGGCAACTGATAGAGGGCTTTGATATCCATGACTAAAATGCTTATAGGGTCCAATCAGTTTTTGATGTTGAATGTATAGCTCCTTCACTTTTATAGCTGCTCTATTATGTCCGGGATCTATTTTAAGTACTTGTTGATATAGATCGAAAGTTAATACAATCGCATTTTGTTTTTGAACTCCATCCGCTCTATATTTACCGAAGAAATCTGCGATAAGAGAGAGTAAATTCGCCAAAAATTTTGGATTGGAGGAATCAGTCGTTATTTTTTCCAGACTGGATTGAAAGGCTCTACTATAAGGGAGCATGTCTTCTGATGCCTGTGATTGTAATGCAGTGCTAAAAAAACCTTGTGGCGTTGCACCAAATCCTTGATTACTAAAGGATAGGCTGATGCTTTGTACCATTGTTTGGGTCGAGGTTTGAAAGACACTTACTGAAGGAGGAGCAAGTGTAGGAGGTGGGACGATTTCAGAGCCCGAGTTTTGCAAGTCCATCGGAGTAACAGGATGGTTAGAACTTAAATCAGATTCTTCTGATACAACAGCTATGGAATTATCCTCGTTTTCTTCCATATCTGAAGTGGCATAAGTTTCTTCTGTTTTTTCCATATCTTCTAGCTGACTTTCTTCATGAGAGATTAGCTGAACTAAATTTTGCAGATCTTCTAAAATTGGATTTTCTCTTTCCTCATCAGAAAGCAAGGCAGAGAGTCTTTTACATTCATGAACAAGTTCACTAATATCCTCATCATTAAAAAGAGTGAGTCTTGTAACATAGCTTAGTAGTTCCAGCTTCCGCAAGGGAGATTGAATTGTCGCCTCCCGAAGTTTGTGTTTGTTTATGTATTCAGACATTACTGTAAGGATGTTTTCATCGTTTGTCTCTTTATAGTGGCGTTCAAGTAAATTTAAATAGCCTAGACTGCTTGAGAGCTTAGGGCAGTCTTTTGTTTTCATCTGAAAGTTAATTGCTCGATTCATCCAGTCAATCGCTTGTGGAAGCGTAAGACTTATTTCTGTGCTATCTTCCTCTGCTTCCATTTGATCGACTATCGCATCACTTACTTCTTCACAAACGGCAGCAAGCAACTCATTAGTTTTTTTAATCACTTGTTCTTCATTACTAATGGAGTGTTTCTTCCCTGCAAGATGCTCTTTGTGCGTAATTTCCATTTCATGCAGCAAACTGGGGATTTCTTGCCAATAGTTTGCAATGGCGTTGAAGTGCCCGTCTTGAGCTTCACGACGGATGAGCTGAAGTTTGGTTATTATATTTTCAGAAAGTACATAAACCAAAGCATCATAAAAATCAGTGTATCGAGTGCTTTTAGAAGCGGCATGCAAATAAAGAGTTTTTAGCGCTTCCGAGTAATGCATAAGTGCTTCTTCATATCTTTGCTCGTTATAAGCGATATCGCCTTGTTGTTGTCTGAATGTATTAAAGTAAAATCCCATAATTGTTACTCGTAAACAAAAAAGGTTATTGTAACTTCGTAATTTTTTTATTCAACAAGTAAATATATATTTCAGTTATTAATAATTATGGAGAAGATGTTTCATTTGGGCATTAAACAGGCTTTTTATTAGTAGTTTGCACTACTTAATGTTAGAAAATCACTGTTTTACGATACTAATTTTTATTGGGTATTAATGACTTGATTGAAAATACGCTTTGCCAATCGTTTTAATGGGACATGGTTCGTATTCGTAAGTATAATAATACTCACATGATCATCAATATGACGTTCTATCCAACTGCTGTAGCCCCTTATAGCACCGTTTTTGAAAGCAAGGCGCTTACCATTAATAGAGGAAACTTGCCATCCTAAAGACCACGCCCAATTTTTTTGACCTGCAAGTGCTCCATTTTTTAAAAAGACTGGTGCCCACATTTGACGATAGGTTGCTGGTGTTAATATTTTCCCGGTAGACATGGCATTATCCCATTTTGCCATATCACTAATATTCGATACGATTCCACCTGAACCCCACATTTGACGCCATGGATTTTGATTTGGGTTAGGAGTAATTTTACCTTCTTTCAATTGATATCCTGTTGCCAGATTTGGAGGAAAGAGTGAATTAGGGAAACCTGTGTGGTTCATCTCCAAAGGGTCAAAAATGGTGTGTGATAAATAATCACCTAATGTTTGATTGCTCACATTTTCAATGACACGCCCCAATACGGCATAGGCAAAATTATTATAAGTAATTGCTGATCCCGGTGGAAACTGCATGGGTCTTTTAGCTAAGTCGTTCCATACTTTAATCCATGGGCGATGTGGTCCATGATGCTGAGGAATACCACTAGAGTGTGAAAGTAATTGTTGAATTGTTACATTCTGCCATTGTTCTGGTGCTTTGGGTACATAGTCCAAGACAGAATTATTTAAGTTTACTTTTCCTTCTTGTACTAAGGTCATAAGTGCAAAAGCAGTGATGACTTTAGACACTGAGCCAATACCAAATAGGGTTTGTGCATCTACAGGGTCTTTTGTTTCAATATTGGCATAACCATATCCTTTTATAAGGAGTGGCTCGCCATCTTTGAGTACAGCTAATGCTAATCCAGGGATATTGTTTTTCTGCATAAAAACAACGACTGTATTATCAATTCTTTGTTTTATGACTTCTGAGTTGGCATTGACACATTGCAAAGAAAAAAGAAGAGGCACACATAGAAGAAATCTTAAGTTTTTTTTATACATTTAATACACCTTACTCTTTTGCGTGAGCAATGTATCAATAATCATGTCGAATATTTTTTGATACTTATATAATAGAGTAGGTAACTGGAGCAAAAAGTACCAAGATATTTTGGTACTTTTTACTAAAATAGTACTAGGTATAGGAAAAACCGGATTCATTGCTGTGATCAGCTAAGTAGGGTTTCATAACGATGTCGCCAATCATTTTGATATCTTTCTGCATGATATCGGCAGCACTAAAATTAATGGTGTACTTGGCTAAAAGGTTTGAGTCATCTGCATCAAGTAAAGATTTTTCTTGAGATACAATTCCAGCGGCCAAGATTCCGACCTCACTATGTTTACTTTGAGCTTGTCTAAGATAGCTTCTTGCAATGGGCTGTTTTTGATTAATCTGAGATTGATAATATCCTAAAATCACCTGCAGATCCTCTTTTAACGCACACACATCACCAAATAAAGATTGATAGGGCTTCCCACTGCTTACAGCATCTTGAAGTTTCTGAAAGCGTTTTTCCATATTTTCGATAAATTCTTGATTGTCTGCTATTTTTGAATCTTGACGTGCGTGAGAGGTGAGTACACTTTTGTTAATATCAACCAATTGCTTAAAGTGAAATAAAATAGATTCAATTTCTTCTAAATCTGAAGAGTTGATTAATATATGAAAAGCTTCTTGGCTGGGTTTAGGAATAGATTTGTTGTTAAAAAATTTTGACTCCATAGTATATATCTCGCTTATGTTGTTTTGTTGGTCAATGTGTGCATTATCTTACATAATTAAGTCTTATTTTGTCAAGCTTTAGATCAATATGATAATTAATTGGTCTTTTGATGCTCGATAAATTAATGCAAATTATAACTTCTGAACATTAAGGAAATATTTACGTGGGCAAATATAATTGGATAACTGAAGGCTTTCATCGCATGTGTAACTTAAGATACTTAAAAAAATATGAGGAAATTAGATTATTCCAATAGCTTAGTTGGGCCGAAGGCCCAACATTTATCAGACTAAAATGTAATCATCGTAGTTCAAAGATCCAATTTAAAAAGGATTAGATAATTGGCATCCCAGACCAAAGCATCCCATGTTGCTAGGAGGAGGATTAGTGCAAGTCACCGGTCCGAAAGTAATTGAAGAAGGAGATGCGGTAACTGCTGTGGCTGTAGTTGTGCAGGATTGAGTACTGGTGGTCGAGGAAACAGTAATCTTGGCGCCTTGATAAATTAAAAATTGTGGCCATGGTGTTATCGTACTTATATTAGGAGCTATTCCAGAATTTGCAGGTATCGTCACATTAATGGTTGGATGTTGTCCCGATGGATAAGTAATTTGCACCTTAAATGATGGGTGGGTCGGAGGAGTCGTACCAAATAGAGTTAACAGTGTACCATTGGTAAACCCTTGGCATCCCGTTGCAGATACCTTCGTATTGTTGGGGACTACTCCCGCGCTTTTTTGAACACAATTGGAGTTAAAAAGACCATAATGCTGTTCTGCCGTAGGACCTGGTTTTGTGGGTTCGTCATAAGCTTCAAAGGCAAGGGCGCCTATCTTATATCCTGATGTCTTTATAAAATTATTTGTATTCAATTGATAAAGAGTTTGGAAATAAGCCGTAGCATTTTCCACGGATGGTGCGCATGGGCCAGGAGAATTACATGCATATCCTGTAGTAGTCCCCGCTGTTGCCCAACCTGTTTCTGCTGCCAGTAGAACTCGTCCAGGTGTATAAAAGGGTTGTTGGTTCGCCACGGGTAAAGCGAGCGGGGTTGTTGAGCCTACCACTTTGATGTAATCCCATGTGAGTGAATTAGGTTGTTGTACTATTGAGCTTAACGGAGGTGTCCATACTGCTGCTGTTGCTGGGGCTACACCAAATTGAAAGGGATAAGGATCAAAGGCTAAGGGGGCCGTAGAAGAATACGAGTTAATTAATGTTTGCATATCGGCAGAGATTGCAGGGCTTGGGGTGACGAAACTGCCACTAAGGACAGCAGAGCTTACCGGAGTTGTCAAACCTTGTGCAGTGAGTGTGGCTTTTAAAGCAGATACCGCACTCGTTAAATAAGTAACATTTGAAGTACCCGTGCATGGAGAAGTCATATTACCTGCATTACAATAATTTTCATGCCCTGCAAAAACAAGTATGACGGTCTTATTAAATACAGTGGGAGTAACTGCTTGAATCACTGCAGTTAATGTAGCTTGGGCACAGGGAATATAATCTTGAGTACCTAAGGGACATCCAGGATACATGTTGTCATTGAGTTGTTGAGGAATCACTGCCTCATAAATAACTTTCATTCCCAAAGCGTTGGCTTGCTTAATAATATCTATCCAACTGTATGGTTCGGTTTGATAGGAGCGAACTGTTGTAAAACCAGCGTCCTGCAATTGTTGAAGTTCTGCATAAACATTAGTCGCAGTAGAATTATTAAGTGTACCCGTATAGAAAACATCATGAAAATTGAATGGATAGTTATTGGTATAATGATTAGGATTATAATCAACACCGATCAATTGATCGAAGGAAACGGATTGTATTGTGGTGGATGTAATGAGCTTATTGGAACTTAGATTGCCAAGCAATTCAGCTGCGAGGGTAACTGTGCCATTAGCAGGTGAATTGAATCTGCCGACAATACTACATTGAGCGCCGCTTGCTAATGTTCCAGTTGTTCCCGTTGGAACGCAGCTGTTGCTCGTGATTGTGAAATTGGGATGGAGCGGATTATTATTTTGCGTGATATTTTGTGTAAAACTTACTGTTGATGCATCATAATTTGTAAACGTAAAAGCTACCGTGTAGTTTGTATTGGCAAATGTTTGACGGGGCAAAGGTTGGGCTGAAGGAAAATTGGTTGTACCTAAAATACCTGCCGGGGCTGTTGTTGCAACTGTTGTTAACGCAGGTTGAACGTGAACTACGTTGTTGTCATATCCACTATAAGCCACTAAAATCGTTTTTCGGCCAATATTACCAGGAGTTAAGGTAATACTATAAGTACAGCTTTCTTTAGGCTGCAGCTTTTTCCCTGTACATTGATCGTTATATTGAAAGTCTACTCCAGTAGCAGTGCATTCTTGATTAGGAGTTGGGCACAGTATTGGGAATACCTGAAATGGTTTTTTAAAAGCGAAAGGAAGATTATTGGTAAAAATATATGTAGAAGTGGCACTTCCTCCTAATGTAGAAATCTTTGTTGGGAAAGGTTTATCCAAAAAATGAAGAACGGGATTACCTGCAAAGACCTGGCTCATCATTAAAAATAAAATGCTTGCTAATTGGAATTGATTCATTTTCACTCTAATGTTCCCTTTAGTAATAATAAATTCAACATAAGAAATGCTATTTAAAATGGGGATGAGGGGTTTCATTGATACATAAGCAACTTACGTCATCATACTCATTTTTATGTAATACAGCGCAGCTTTTCTAATTCATTTTTATTTTAAGGCAAGAGACACATACTAATTAATGACATTCAAATTTGCTACATTTTAATTGTTTAAGTTATGAAAGAAGACAATAAAATCCAATGGACGATTTATATTGTTTCCAAGTCAAAACTGCCTTGTTTTCTTTCCATGAACAACAGCATTCAATTCCAATTATTTTTCGATAAAAAAACTTTGTGTCTTAAAAACGAGCACTATGGTAGTATCGCGCGTTTTATTTTTATTATGAAAAAGGGTGTATTTATGGGGCAAGAAAAAAAAGAGAAAAAGACGCTTTGGGATGCTTATGCTTTTAGTGTCAGTTATACAGGGCTCACCACATTAATAGGACATCCGGCAGAAAGACTTAAGGTTGCAATTCAAACAAATCTTTACCGAAGTTCTTATTCTGTCACAAAACAATTCATAGGTGCGAATTTCAACCATTTATCTACAGGACTTATGTCGTGTATTATTCGTCAACAAAGTAAAATAATATACAGACCTTTGTTGATTACATCTATGCCAAAAGAGATTGATAAATACCAGTTTCCTCTGGCGCTCGGCAGTTTCTTCAAAGCAACAGCTGCGGCTACTTTTGATACTTTAGTGCTCAGCCCGCTTGAGAATATTAAAACAGTACAAATGAGAACTATAGCAAGCCAGGATAAGCCTATAAAACCTGTTCAAGCAATGCAAACTATTTATCAACAAAGAGGATTTCCTGGCTTTTTTGTTGGCAGTACGGCGACCCTTGGAAAAGCATTTCCTAGTTGGCTCTATTTATTCATGACGTATCATGCAATTAAAACCAAACGGGAAAAACAAACTTTTTTATCAACGATTCTGTGGGCAACCGCTGCTTCAGTCCCTGTTGTTTTTGCAACGACTCCGCTTGACGTGATAAAGAGCCGACAACAGGCTTGTACTGATCAACTTAAGCCAACAATCAGGGAAATTGCATCGGGAATTTATAGAGATCATGGCATTAGTGCTTTTTTTAAAGGATTTAACTGTCGCTTATTACATAAATCATTGTCTACGGCGGGTGCTTATATGATTTTAGATATCGCAAATAAGATGTAACGCATCATCAATTAAGCATTTGCACTTTGCAAAAATAATTTCACTGTGCCATATGAAAATAGTGGTAGCCCGATTGAGACATGTCTTAATTCGGGGTTTTCTTCCTATATAATAATATGTTGAAAAAAAAGGAAAAAACGGTCTAAAGAATTTTTGCAAGAGTGCAAAAGTTCGTTTATTGATACTGATAACATTTTATGTTTAGATGCTCATAGAGGTCAAAGTTGAGGCCCGTAGCTCTGAAATCGACTGCACATTTTAAAATTTTGATGGGAAGTTAAAAATTTATGCTGGTGCTGTACTCAAGCGATCATACGAAACGAGTCGACTAATTTATGAATAAAATCACACATAATGAAAAAGAGGCGTTAAAAGTTGTTGAACAATTTAATCATTTAAATGCATCACGAGCACCCATATCAGATTTTTTACCGATAGTTGATCCAGAAAATTTAATTATTACTCTGCGTGGTAGTGATATAGTTTTTAAAGGCATTGCTGGCTTTGCTGATCATCAAATAGGTAAGTTAATTTATTTCGATCAAAAGTTTGAATGCGAACTTATTAAAAGCGAAACTCAACGCGATCATATTACGCTGAGTACTAAAGGGGCCTGGTATGCAAAAATTTGGCAATCTCCTGCCGCCTACAGTCAACAACTGATCGCGGATTTAAGCCATACTTGGATTTTAAAAAAAAGCAAACAATCAACGTATATTATTGTTACCCATATTTGTGAACATTTTAAATATAGAGATGGATTTTCTCCTCGTGATGAGGTCGAAGACTTCCATCTCAATCTAAAATAATTTGAGCTAAACAGACCCTAGCAACTTAAAAACTATTTTACTCCTCGATTTCAAATAGGGGTGGTTGATAATAACTCGTCTCAGTTGCAGGATGGTCAAAATGAACACCAATTCCAAGCAGGCCGGTTTATTATTTAATGAGGGGGGTATGTCTGATTTCAATGGCAGCATAAAAACAATCCATATCAATATCAATATGAATTATTTTTCGAGGCAATAAAATGTTTTTCTTTAAATGATTTGACATATGAGCAAAGTATAGCCCACGTAGATCTTGCTAGCGCGGCAATTTAATTTATTTCCAATAAAGAGTGATTGAGTATATATAGTCGTATAAATACTGCACGTATTCAATACATCAATGTGATGTAAGGCCACAGGTTCTTTCATTATTATCTAAAAATTGTAACTCGATTTGTTTATGAAATGCTTTATATAATTTGCTTTGATTTTCTCCCAGTAATGTCTGAAAAAATCCTTTTTTAGGCTTAATTTTGTTCTCTAACATGGATAATAATAATTTAATATCCTCTCTTTCCAGTGACGATTCGTGGGTTATATAAGCACTTAAATTAGTGAGCCATTTTTGATAGCTCTTTTTACTGTCCAAGTGAGTCGTTATGCGGAAAAAATGGGTTAATACTGTCTGGGTTTTATCAAGAGTTTCTTTTTTAAATGCCGGCTCAAAATGTATTTGGAAAAGTCTTGATTCAACTTTAGATTGTATTACTTCAAGGGAAAGACGCTTAAATGCCTCTTCTAAATCGGCTTCGGATTTGATCGTTGCTTCAAATTGTGGTGATAAAACTTGGCATTTCTCAGGATACATTATAAAACATCGTATGAGTTCATCTAAATGATAAGGGATTCGAGTGACATTGATTGTCGAACAATCACCGACTGTACGACTTTTTAAATCATGCATCACCACATCAAGCGGGATTTCCATGTTATCAAAATAAGTGATTCCATCATTCAAGGCTTGTTCAAAAAGAATCGCCTTTAAAGTCTTTGCTGTTTTATGACGGCCTATTTTAACAAAATACGCTAATGCGTCATTAACCGTTTTTAGCGATTTCTCTTGAAAGTGCTGTTCTTCTAGTTCATGAATTAATTTTACTAATGTCTTCCTGCGCTGCAAACTTTGAGATATAGCCTGATTTGTAATAGTTCGAGCTATATCGAATGAAGAGGGATAGGGAATACCATTTAATCCCTCCAAAATCCTTTCAAATAACTTTCGATCAATATCGATATCTCGGCGATCTTTTGTTTGGGACATCAAATTAGATGCTAATTCTCCCCAGATTCCATCTGTCATTGAAACGATAATATCACCTTCAGCAAGTTCGAGTGTTTGTCTGACAAGTACATTATCTCTATTGGCAGCCGATGCGAGGGTTTGTACTGATGATGGGGTCCATGTACTAAATCCTCGATAGACATGACGAGCGCAAAGGGTGTTTTTTATTTTATAGTGTTTATCTAACACAACAATTAATCCATCGCCGATATTTGCAAATTCACCAGAATATCGTTCTCCTTGTTTGTGTTTATAGATAAAAGCTGCTATGGATGCATGGGCATCATACTTACTACTTCCATTAATATTTTTTTTTGAAGCAGTTACTTGGCTAATTAAGTCGAGTGTTGCATCTATATTTTCGTCACAATCCAAAAACTCTTCACAACTCGCTTGAGATACTTTATGTATCATTTCATCTTCTTGTTGATCGCCAGCTCCTCCGCCCAAGCCATCAGTGACTGCAACTCGTGCACCATTAATCGTGCCAACTTTATCTGTAGTGACTAATGCTCCAGAACTATCAAGTATCATATCCTGTTCCATATCTTGATCTTGATGAGCGAGGCTTGAACCAATAACAATAGCGCAGTTATGACTTTGATTCACTGAATAAAATCGTGCTGATAAAAAATTTTCTAAGTCATTGGTTAGGTCTTTTGCAATGGCTTGTGAAAAAATAACTTTTTTGCTTGTGACGATTCTATCTCTCATTGTATTACTTCTATAAAAATCAAAACGGGTGGTTTTCTTATGCCATGAAGGTCGGATAACCAGCTGCTATTTTAACAGAATTTTTGCCCATATTTGGTTTTTAAATTACTGTTCCACGAAAAAGGTTCATTTTATTTGGATTTCAAAGAAATTTTTTCAATTTTTTGAAGATCTTATACCTCAAATGATTTGGTATAAAATCATAATTAATTGCCATTATTAAATCCAATTTGATCTATTATTAATATATATTTGCTTTTTTTTTTTGAGTATTTTATGGCAAATCTACCTGGGCTATTTTTTCTAAAAGCCTATCCACCTGAAGAAATATGGAGATTATTTGTTGATGGACGCTTTTGGTCAAAAGAAAATGGTTGGCATGGTTATGAGTCGAGAGAACGAGGTTCTATCAACGCTGCTTTAGAAAGTTTATGTTCAATTGCCTTACAAGTTGATAAGAAAGGAGAGGATTTTGAATTAAGTGGTGATTTAATAAAGGACATACATAAAAAATGTGGAAGGAAGGTAGAGGAGTTACAGGATAAAAATCCAGGTGAAAGCAGGGGAGATGATGAGCCTGTGTCATTTGGTATTCCCGCAAGCCGCGCATCAATCAAAGGTATTGAGGAGTTTCTAGGCTTATTTTTTCTTTTAGAAGGCGCAGCAGAGTTCGGACCTGGGAAAATTGGACCGCTTGGTTACCCAAAGTTCGATAAAAACTATTTTAAAGATTTGACCCCTGAACAAATACCTGAACTTGCTAAAAAAATATATCAAGACATGAGTGCAGATGGGCATAGCAATACGACTCATTTTTATCTTGCAGCACAAAAAAATGTTGATATGTTCCTGGAAGCAATCACACGATCTTATAACAAAGAAATTAAAGCTGCTCATACAATTGATGAAAAACTTCGAGTGATTGCCAAGCACATTCGATATTATGAAGTATTACACTCTTTTAGGGATGCTAATGGCAGAACTTTTGTGAATAATTTATTGAATATTCTTTTAATGCAACAAGGGTTACCGCCTGCAACATTTTATGAGCCTAATGTTTTTGATTTATATAGTGCCGATGAACTAGTCGTTGTTATTAAGGAAGCAATTTTTAATACCGTAGAGATTATTGAAAAAAGCAAAAAAAAGGATATTTCTTTATATGGGTACCATTCAAGCCTGGAAGATAGAGAAGGGTTTATGAAAATGCTAGATAGCCCCGCTTATACAAAGATCCGTGAGGAGGATCTTTTATATTTAGATCATGAAACCCTTCAAAGGAATGCCAAAGATTGTCTCGCCTCATTAATTGCTCTATATCCGCTTCATCGAAGGGCAGTTTATCTTAGTGATTCTAGTGATATAAAAGAATTTGTATCCATGAATGAGTCTCAGATTAATAAACGTATAGAGCAAGGTGCTCCTCCACTTTATGTGGGCAAAACCCCTATGCATTTAGCTGTTATGATGTGCAATATGGCAATGGTTGATGAACTTATTGCGCAAAAGGCAGATTTATCAATTCTAGATTACGATGGCAAAACAGTTCTTCATTATGCTGCGGAAACCGGAAATATGCAAATAATGGAGAAAATATTAAAAGCTTTATCACAACAGGATGATGGGCTTAAGCTATTAAATGTTAAAGACAATCAGGGAAAAACAGCGTTTCATTATGCTGCTGAGCATGGAAGCCCTGAGCTCATAACTGCCTTAATATCAACCGGTCTTGTTCGGATCAATGAACCCGATAACAGAGGCGTGTCTCCTGTAACTTTAGCGTATAAAAATCATAAATTAGAAACATTCGGGACATTGTTAGATGCTGGTGCTGATATTAGTAAAGAGCTTTTAGAAATAGTATCGGCTCGAAAAGATATTGAAACATTTAAAAAAATTATTAATAAGAATGAAAAGCTTCTTTTTAATCCAGAAGTTTTGAGACTTGCTATTGGTTTTGGGAGCAGAAGCCTCGTCGGAAAGTTTTTGCAGGCAGGAATGGATATTAATACTCCATTAACTAAAAATAAGGCAACTCCATTAATGTTAGCTATTGGTAGTGGAAATATAAATTTAGTAAGGTATTTATTAAAAAAAGGTGCTGATATAAGTTTAACCGATGGGTTTGGACACACTGCTATGCATTATGTTTTTTTTACAGGCCCAGAGCCTAGGGAGGCTTTGATAAAGATAATTGCTGAAAAAAACAAAGAATTGCTTGATAAACCAAATCAACATGGGCGTCCTCCTCTATGTTCCACGATTACATTACAAGATTACAAAAGCATGCAAATTTTATTAAACATGGGGGCAAAGGTTGATTTTCGAGAGAATGACGGAAATAACATTTTACATGTTGCTATAGGTAAGTGCCCTCTTTCTGTGATGCATGAGCTTATGTCTAGAGAGCGCACTTTGCTTCACAAAACAAATTCTTTGGGAAGAAATCCATTCCATCATGCGCTTGCTACCTCAATTGTTTCTAAGCATCTCGGAAAAGAAGATGAAATTAACTTTATGAATTTAAGTGATTTTTTGATAAAAGAAAAAGTAGATTTAAATACAAAGGACGTGAATAAAAAAACAATATTAGATATCGCTTTATCGAAAAATTACTGTCATTTATGCGTAAAATTGATGAAAGAGGGAGCTCATACCAATGTTTCTTCAGCTGCTAAATTTCTTCAGAAATCTAGCTCTGACACTATTTTAAAGCACCCTAAAACCTTTAAAAAAGGATTGATGAAAAGATTGAGTGATGATCCTTTAATTGCAATGGCGCAATTGAATGATTTATATATAAAAATTAAAGCGAATGATATTCGTACACCTAAGGATTTTTCAGCACAGTCAGGTTTAACTTTCTTTAAAGGGAAATCAGATGAAATGAAGGCTCATGAACAGGTATTATCCGTATTAAAAGAGGCTTATGATAGTAAGCTTAAAGAGTTACTTGGCAAGCAGGGTGAAAAAGAAGGTTTGGATAAAAAGAAGCCATTTCTTGATGAGAATCTTAGGTTATTAATTAAGCATCAAGAAATTTCAAGGAAAATTGATAAACCTTCCGAGCAGTTGGTTGAGGGGGAATTCTATAAAATAAAATGGTAACTTCCTCAAAGATCATGTTCTAAATTCCCAGTATTGACTGTCCTTTTTTATTTTCTAACGAAATGTTCAATGAGCTCCAATTTGTTATCACCCTACGAGCTCCTCACATTGGCAAATAGTCAAAAAAACTATCTTCTGTTCAAAATTGGTACTATTGTTCTGTAAATGAGCTATAAATTATCTTCGTGCTTAATATTTGGTTAATATGTTTTGTGTAAAATATAGTCCAAATTTTTGTAAGACGTTAAAATTAGGAAATTAAACGATGTGGAGTAGAACAGTTAGGTATGCAAGAAGTGGTACCCTTCGGTCAACCAATAGAACCATCTCTGTAGGCGGCAATACACATATTGTTCGTTTTTATTCTCAATACAATTGGAAAGAGTTCAATGCAGGATCTTGTGATATTGAGTCAGTTCTTGAATCAGGGAAAGAGTCATTTCCAGAGGTGTTTAAAGATTCTTCTGTTGAATTTACTGCATTAAAAAATTCAGTGCTCAAAAAAGAGGAATTATGGTGGAAGCAAAAGGCTTTTGGACGTTATAAAGGTCACAATGGTCAATCTGTTGGTGATTTAATTCTGTTTGAAACGTCTCGCCGTTCTTTACAAATAACCGGAGCTTTAATTCCTTTATTATTAAAAACTCCTGCTCAAAATAATGATTTTGGAGCTTTTGTCCGTAATTTTCACATGCAACATATTTTACCAGTGATTCCGCAAGTAAGTATGTTGTCTCAACGACAGAAATATTTGAGTTGGGTATATGATGCGCTTCAGGATCCAAGCAAACAGGAGCATCTTCATGTTCATACGCATTTTAATAAATTTAAAGCAGAACTTTTAAAACGGAAAGAAAAAGGAGTAATTGATGGATCCGACTCTATACTAAGTGAATTAGCTATGACTCACTTAGCAGATGAATTACTAAAAGGTGACGTAGATAAGCGAATATATACTCTTTCAGAACGTGTCATCGAAACTCTTCTTAAACAAGCTAAATATGAATCGTTACCTTTAGTTTCAGCAATGGAGGCGAATACATTTATTGGTGTCCAAGAAGAAGCACCTAAAAGTTATCCTGATCGTTTCACTGTTTTGATGGCAGGGGGACCTGGTAGTGGTAAATCCATTACAACAGAGAGTTTTGCTTTGCAATTACAACGGCAAACCGGATATTCATTAGATGAGCTGGCTCTTCTGACTGTTGATAGAAAACGAACAATCTATTATGAAGATGAATGTGTGAAGGGAACTCATAAAAAACATATTGGTACATTGACGCATGACGAAGCAGTAGTGACTTACAATATGAGTGGTGAGTTCTTAATACGCCGTATGGATCAACATAAACGAGTGCCTAATGTATTCAAAGAGATGTGCAACATATGGCCTAAGTGGCTTGATATTGGATTAAAAAAGGATGGCACTTATTTAATAACTGTTTCGACAAGAAAACCTGAAAATGCAGTTGATGGCGTGATTCAAAGGGGTATTTCAAATAATGATTTTATTACTCCACCTGAATATGTATTGCATTCTTACCGCAGTGTTAGTGAACGTTTTCCATTAGTCATTCAAGAAAACCAATCTAAAAAGGTGATTATTAGCGTGGTAAATAATGAATTGGCGATTGTGAAAAAATTCAGTAAAGAAAAAGATTCAGAGAAGACAGAAGATAATAAGCCTGCTGTAGTAGTAGATTGTGAGACTAATACAATCTATGTGATCAATCTCTTGCAATATGTAGATTTCATTAATCAAAGCCAACTCAATAGCAAAGCAACGTCTGCAGATGAACTTTTTAAAGGTGCAGATATTTCGATTGCGGCAGGTTTGGCAAGAGTAATTGACCCAAGTAAATTCGGAGCGGCTAAAATTGCATTTGTTCGACAAGGAGTTACTTCAACTTCAATTAATAATCTTGAGAAAAATATTGTCGCTACTGTTCAGGATGGTGCACTTGAGGTGCAAGCTGAAGCAGATTTTGAGGATTTAAAATCTGGTGCTCCTGAGCATTTTGAAGTATTAGAGCGTTTAACATCTCAAAATTCACTGCAAGCATCTAAATAATATAAAAAGGATTCCAGGGAGGAATCCTGTCTCAGCTTTGCAACGAATATTATTTAAATCTTGGAGCAGGCCCTTGGGCATCCGCTGATGAGGTATTTTCAAGCTCTTTCACAATCGTTTTAACGGATTTATTTAATTCTGATCCAGTCTCATTTTTTCTGGCTATTGACCAATTTATATCTCTGAAAAAACGGTTAGTAGCAGGAGCGTGCTTAATCGTTTTAGGGAGAGAAGAAGTAGCAAATCGTCTAAATAACATCATCTATAAAATCCTTTTTCAATAAAACAGCGTATTAGTTATGATAAATTTTTATAAAAAATATGCAAGTTTTATTTTTTATTGATAAATAAACGTGTATGTTATTGTTTTTTCTCTGGATTTAATTGCTCTTTCTCGGGTAATGGATTCTTGTCCAACTGCCGGGCAATTGTTCGGGTATTTTTATTCAGTGAATTTATTTGTTTTTTATCGGTAGTTACAGTCCAGTCCATCGATTTTCCAAAATTTTTTGGTACCTTTTTAGTCATTGATTTTCTCCAAAATGAATAGAATCATTTTTGTATAAAAAATGGTTTATTTGTATATATTAGCAAAATATTTCCTACAGAGCAGCTGAAAAACAAAAGAGTTACTGTGCATCCAGTTCATCCAATATAGACGAACTTAATGTATGGGCATTGCACGTCATGGTTTAAATGTTCTGTTTGATAAGACATCTAAACTGTGCCAGTCTTTTGTTCTGGTAGCTGAGGCGGATGCAAAATCAGCACCTATGCCAAACTCATCTCGAGATAAAACTTTTTGTTGAGTGGTATCAAAAGTAGGTAATACCCAAATGGATCATTGAATGTCCGATTGTTGCCCCAAGTAGTTTTGCTAATTTTAGGTTTGAGGCATTGATGCCTGAATTTTGAAGCAGGGAGGTATGAAAATGGTTATTCATAGGATATAGTTTTTTTTCTAAGTACCTTTATCTCGCTTTGTCTGGATTTTTCTTCCAAAATTTTCTGCTTAGCACGTCTTGATCGTCTTTTCTTTTGTCGTTTTAATTTTTCAATTTTTTGCTGTTCTTTTGTTTTCTCCTCACTCACGATTGCATGTAATTTTTCACAAAGCCGTATTCTTGCAAAATACCGATTGTCTTCACGACTTCTGGATTCCTGACATTTTATTTCCAAACCAGAAGGTATATGTTTCAAATAAACTGTCGAGGCGGTTTTATGTAGTTTCTGACCTCCTTTACCACTACCTACGATAAATTTTTCGATAAGATCATCATCCCTAATATGAAGTTGAACCATGAAATCGGTTAATTTATCCCACTTTTCTTTATTAATCATATTGGTTGGTTTTTATGTTATATGGATTATTCTCGGCTTTTTATTATATGATACAGAATCGCCGATTTAACGGTCTAGCCGTGCAAGATATTCAAATTGCGACATCAGTTTTTAATGCAATAAATTAAATGATCTTGATTTATATGGCAAGAAAAGCGCTTTTTCTTATTCACCTCATTACATGTGTTATAAAACTTTCTCAAATGCTTAATAAATGATAAAAATGATTTGCATGGGAATTCTTGTTTGGGTTAGGGATGCTAATTTATAACGGTAAAATATTAACTAAGTTTAAAAATAAGAAAAGCGGTAAAAATCAAGGGGAAGTAGATGGTTTTTATCGTGATTCAGACGGAGTGGAATATTTTATAAAAAAACCTAAAGATCCCAAAGAATTGTTCACAGAATTGTTTGCAGGTTTATTACTGCAAGAATTTATACATCGTCAGTTGATTGATAAGATATATCATGCATCATTTATTTGTGCTCAACTGATTCAATTTGAGGACGGCAGTTATGGGCTGATTCAGCCTAAAATTGAATTTAAAGAGTTATATAAAATCATTGGCACAGGCTATCGAGATGGTTCCGATAGAGATCCTTTAGTGGAAATGTTTTACGGCCCCCAATCCTACTTACTACTGACCCAATTAAAATCATACTTTGGTCTTGCAATCGCATTGATGTTTTCTTTGCTCTTCGGTGATCATAGTGTGCATAGTGGGAATGTGGTTTGCTTGGATGTCTTATCCGCAGTTGAGATGATGTTTATTCAATTTGCGCGTATTGATTGGGGAGCCGCATTTCGTTATTACGGACATAAAAAGAATAATGAAAATCTTTTGAATCCATTTGAATATCAAGGATGGTTTAATCCTAAAGGATACACGAAGGGCTACTTTCTTAATTACAAAAAAATAAAAGGATTGTTTCCTGCAATTGCTGAACAGGCGAGCCTATTGCAAAAAAAGGTCAATGAATCATTGTTTGTTGACATGATTAACTCTGTTTTAAGACAACTCCCTGTCGATTTAGTCGATAATAAGACGAGGCTAGAGTTAGCTAAATATTTATGTATCGAATCTTTTGGAAAAATTAATTTTGGTATAGAAGATCAGCAATTTGCACAGGATTTGGCGCATATTTTATTCAATCGATTAGACAAGATAACTGCTCTTCAGGATTTTCCAGATAGTGCAGTTGAATCAGATTTACCGCAAATGATGTATGCAGAAAGTATACCAACAGCCATTGGATTACCAGTAAATAGCGTCATTCCCTTTAATCAGCAAATGAGCATTTGGCTGGATATACTTTCTTTATCCGATGAACGAAGTATATTTGATTTTAATAGCATTGATCGCACTAAATTAATCAAACAATATAATTTTTTTATGGACGCTTTATTGCGTCAAATGGAGCAAATAGAGCAGATTCTAAACCATGACATGGTAGGGGATGGGGTGCTGCCTTTATCAATAAGTCATTCTTTTCGAAATCAGTTTGCGTTAGACATGGATTTAAAACCGTTTTCTACTGATACAGAACCAAGTATTTCTTGCAAAAAGCCGCACCGGAAACTTGTTGAAACCCTGTTAACTACGAGTTTTAATGCCATTATTACAATCAGAGTGATACAAAGTACCCAAGCCACAACAATGCTCGCCAGTGCATCTGCCATTCATTTTCTGTTTGATGCTTTAAAAATGTACCTACATGATTTTAATGCAGTTCACATTATGTTTTTGCAAGAGGCGCAAGATATGCTCTTCTTAATGTCAGGGACACAACTTGCACGAGTTTGCCTTAATGAAATGAAATTTATAAATTCTAGTTTACTCATTGGAATAGTTCTGAAAAATCCTGAGCTTTGGGCGCGCATGAATCAGGCTTTAACTGAAGAATATGAGGTATTCTATCAAGAGAAAATAGATGATCACATTGTTAAATTACGAAAATGTCATGAAGATTATACCTTATTTTTAACTTTGGTCAGTGAATCGTTATCGATATCTCAATTCGCTACAAAGAGGCTTATAGTGGATAAATTAAATAGTCTTTTTGAGAATCTGCCAGAACTTTTGCAAAAGGATCTTGCAGCGCTCTTAAATCAAATTCAGGATGACTTTAGAAGTTTGCAACGCCGGCACAGTCTTGAGTTGGAAGAACTGGAGCAATTGAATGAACAACTTTTAATTTTAGAAAAAAATAATGATTCTTTAGTTGAGAAGAATAATTGTGTAGCACAAACTGATAAAATAGAGACAGTTATTAAGGACAGCATGCTCTATGAAAAAATCTCAGCTGATAAAATCCTTTGGCAAGCAATAGTGGAATCCCAATGTGAAGAATTGCCTCTTGATGACCTGCTTGTCTTAAAAAATTTTTATGATAAGAAAAGGGGGGAGGGCACTGGTGTTTCTGGTGAGGCATTAAGCAATTTTTATACTCGTGCGTTAAAGGTTCGCTTATCCAATAGTTCTTTAACAGAGCAAGCACATATCATTCTATATGATGCTCTAAAAACATTTGACACATCGCAAAAATCAACTATTTTAGATGAGGCAATCCACGTGGTGAATGTCCTATTTAATAAAGTAAGTGATATGAAACCTCAAATGATAAGCAGGTCACTTTTTTTTAGTCGGCATGATTCAGAAACTTTATTTGTAAATAACAGTCATAGCGATGATCATTCAATCTCATCAAGCGGATTATCACTATCCAGCACGCTTGAACAATGATGGGAAGAATATCAATGAGCGTTGTAAAGGATAAGAAAGGAAAAGGATATGTTTAAAAAAATTGATGGAATAAAACAAAAAAATAGAGAAATATTAATCAAGGCAATAACTGAGTTAGACGAAGTAACTTATGAGACGGTTTCGACTTATTTAATTCAGAAACTTGCAGAAGGCTCATTAAAACTAGATCCTAGTGCCTATAAGCCTGCCGATCCAACTATGCCAAATGGTGTTGGCCGATATCTTCTTTATGACCACCTTGATACATCTAAGCCTTTCTCCATATGGGTATTTGCATTTGCGACAAAGCAAAAAACAACAATTCATGACCACAAATATAAAGGTACGGTTACTGTTCTAGAGGGGCCTATATCCGAGAAATACTACCATCCTACTGGTGAACACACTGCGCGACTCGTGAATCGTGTTGATCGTTATCAATTTCACAGCAATCGCGATGACTTAAGTGGGGTTTTTGTTCATCAGCTCAAACGAAGAAAAGCTCTAGGAGAAGGAGTGAGTGTCACTTTGCACATATACAATATGGAAGCCTATTTGGTGGGTCTTGAAGGCGAAAAAATGGATCGGAGAAATTTAAATATAATCTATTCCAAGGATAAAACAGTAAATAAGGAGAATATTCCTGCCTATTCAGAAGCTCATCCTGAATTAACCTATAGAATGTAGGCTTTCATTTTGCCTATTTTTACTTAATTTATGGAAATAAAATTAAATAAAAAAATTTACATATTGAATAAAAAAAAGCTAGAATTTAATTATGCTATCGTAATAATTTGAAATTAAATGCCTATTACTCGACAGTTAATTGCAGCACAAGCTCCAAAAACGCAAGGAGATTGGTTTTCTGTTTCAGGAACGGTTGCAGATGCAGATGATGGTCAGGGTATGCCTACCTGGCAATTTAGAATAAGTATTCTACCTACTCGAGAGAATGCATTGAAAGCTCTAAATGCTCTTGCTACTTTGGAACAATTTCAATCAACTCAGCATCCAGAGTTTAAAGTATTTTTACCCGACGACAATAATGATTTGAGTAGTTGGGATCCTACATTTAGGGGGGGAGATAGAGATCAAAGAGGGAAAGAGATCTGTGTGTATATGGAGCAAGTGCTGGGAAGGAATAAACCAGAGTACTATGAAGGGAATTATCCAAGCCCTGATTACTTAAAATCGTTAATGTTAAGCATGTGGAAGGGTTTACAGGACGCTGGTGTAGAACTGGCATATAGTATTCCTTCCGAAGGAGAGAAAGAAGTACTTTGTGATTCAGGTCTAATTACTCCATTTTGTTACAGCTCTTTTAAACCTTACCAACAGCGACATGGAATTTTGCATCAGGTGGAGAATTATAACCCAAAAGAATATCAGGATCCGTTGGAAGGGGTTTCTATTAGTTTAGAGGATTTGCAAGAATACAATATTCATCCTATTGGAGCAGTCAAATCAGCACAGCGCTTAATTTATCATCTTAATCATTACCAGTTAAAAAAATTAGAGGCAGAACAAGAGCTTCAAGCTTTGTTACAGTCAGCAGAGAAAGAGGAGGACATTTCAGATACTCAATTCACAGATTATGGAGAAGTTATTACGGCATTAGATAACGTACTTGAGATGCCAATAGAAGGTGAAGAGGAAGCATTAACCGAGAGGCTACGAGAATACATTAATTTGGTTAAGGCAAAAGAAGTATCCATCGCGCTTCCATCACAAAGTACATTACCCGGAAAATTATTTTCAAAAGATCTTAGACTGCTGCAAGCTCTAGCTGACTTAGAAGACAAATCTGAAAAAAACATAAGGGCTAGACTTTTTTCTGCTTTTCCTCAGGAAGTGCAGCATGCTATTGTTTCTGCAGAAGGAGGAAGGGAAACATTTTATGCTCTTTGTATTAAACATTTGTTTCAAAATATAAGTCAATCTCTTGAAAATGAAAAAAAATTAAGTGTCGATGAGATGATGAAACTTAACATCGATATAGATCGGAAAAGTTGCGAAAAAGCATTTACTTACTATCCGCAAAAATTTCAACAAATATATCAAAAATTGGTACATTGTGAGCATGAAAAACAGATGATTTTGAAAGAGCATGAACGATTTGATTTATTGCCAAAACCGCCAAATAATTCACCCTATTATAGTGAGATAACGAGTAAAATAGAAGGCACTTTGGCACAAGCAAGAGCAATTTTAAATGATTATACAAGAGACAACTCATGGTTAAGCAGAGTCGCCCATGGTAATTGGAATAGACACCACCTTGAAGAAGTTAATGAAATTGTTAAAGCAATTGATAACAGAACAATTTCTTCTATGGAAGAATTGTCAACACATTTAGCAGCAATTCCTTTAGCAAATCCTAAGGGGTCTTTAGCAAGACGAATGGAATTTATTTTGTTGCCTTATGCACAAAGTTTGCAATATCCAGAGAGTAAAAAAGATGATGAAGTGTTTCACCCAGTTTAGAAATAACAACACCATAATTAATACTTTTTGATCTGATTATGGTATAGAAGTATTGCGCATGCCATTTTGATCGTATAGATTACAGGTTAAGCGAAATAAAAACTAAGGGACTAATGTTATGTCAAAATGCTTCATTCCAACCATAAAGAAAATAGTTTATCCAATCACAAAACCATTCTGTACCTGGTGTAAAGACTCAATAATCCGTTAACAATAAAGAAAATTTAAATAGCCTTTCCCTTTATAAAAATCATTCAAATGATAAGGGAAGTTTATACTGCCAATGTAATTTGCATAAGAAAACGTCAAGGAATATAAAAACAAAAAAAGGAGCCAATATGTTTGATGTAGATAATAGTGGTAAAGGCAATTGTATGTATTATGCTTATAGCATTTCCTTAATGTATTATTTACGAGCTAAAAATGCTCCTGATATTACAGAAAATATTTTTAACAAGTTAAAGCTTAAAGAGGATGAAAAAATTCTTTTGCGGACATTATTGTCTAAGAACCCAAATTATCAATTCACCTCTCGTGAAATCAAAACCATTATTGAACCTATTCTTGGAAAGGCTACTCGAGATTTGGCAGCTGAATATACAGTACGCGAGTTTAAATTGTCTCCTCATGATTCTCCCTTATTTACTTCAGCGAAATACGGCTTGGAATTTTGTTTCCGACAAGCACTGTTGGAGAATGGTTCGGAACTGCATGAGCTGATTGATCATGGATTTACTAACCCTGATTATACTGCAGCTGAAATATATAAGATGAGCGGCACCGATCGTGCGATGACAGAGCATGCAATTGCAAGAGTCCCGCATATAATTGAAGAGTTTAATCGCCTGTGGGCCATTAAGGTAGAGGAACTCAAAAAAGAAGAGAAGCAGTTTTCTGAAAAAGAAATTAAGGTCTATAAAGAAAAACTTTTTGATAATATCTTGAGAGATGAAACAGTTCACTTCTTTTTAGCAGAGAATGAAAAATATTTGAACCTGTACAAAGAACACTTACAAAAAGAATATGTATGGGGCTCAGAAGAAACTCTTTTAGTTTTACACCGTGCAATACAAGGCGAGCGTATGGTGCGAAACGAAAAGGGAACTATTGACGCGTTTTACGATACTGAGATTGTGTTACATATTCATAGAAATGGCAGCAGTCCTTTTTTTCAAGCCAGAAGCCCAGATATGATTTTGAATAATCAAAGTGATATTCATTGGACTTCTACAGTTCCTGATTCAATATTCACAACAAAATTAACAGACAAAGAGCAAAAGCTTTTCGAAATACTTGATGAATTACGCATGATGCATTCTAAGATTTCAATCGAAAAGAATACGATTGAACATGATTTGCTATCTACTTTGATAAAACAAATGGATTTAATTTATGCTAATCCAAGTTATGCAATGAAAGAAAAAGCGATGGAATCTGTCTTTCAGCTTGTTGGTAAGTTAATCATTAAATTAGGGGCTGATCCCTCTTGGAGACTGCTACTTGGTAATTTGCTTTCTGTGTTTATTGAGTGTACCCCCAAATTTTTAGCAGACAAACCAATGAGTATAGAAAGCAAAGAGTCACCCCCTAAGGAGTCATCTGATAAAGAACTAATCTCGAAACACGCTCAAATAAGTTCTTTAAGTAAATTTTCTCATCATACTTTATTTAAAAAATCGGAAGAATCTTTGCCCAAAACATATCCTCAAGAAGTTGCTCGTTATATTTCCGAAGCGAAACAGAGTGGTCCCAAAGTAGCTAAAGCGATGAGACAAATATATCAAGAAGGGCTTGAAGGTAATAAAAAGTACACTCCTGAGAAATGTAGAGAAATTGCGTTACAGTATCTTAGTTATGTAAAACATAAACAGCGTCATTTTATGCTGACAGAGGTACATCACTTTATAAAAGAAATGGACGAAATTATAAAACAAAAAGAAGAGAACATTAACAGCGATATGGAACATTTGGATGTCATGGACAAAAATGCCGTTAGAGATGCTGCAATGTCATTGATGTGAGATGTTGATAGAGTAAAAGGTTGGTAATTTACCCATGGCCGTCAAGCGAAGCAGAAAGCGGGTGTTGTCATTTCTGCGAAGGCAGGAATCCATCCATGATGAAGTATATTGCCAATATAGAAATGGATCCCCGCCTGCGCGGGGATGACAGAGTTACTTGCAATTGAGTAGAATGAAACACCAATACTCTTGGTTTGACGGATGGGTAATTCATCCAATCTTTTGCTCATTGATTAGTGGTTTAAATAATCAATTTCATCATCTTCTGAATCTTCTGGGCCTGCTAAAAACTTATCTTCATAATCAATCACAAAACCGGCAAAAATTCGAACGATGCGATCGTCGATTTTTTCAGGGTAGTGTACAGAAACATTCCAGCTTTTGTCACCAAAGTTTCGATTGAATTCGGCAATTGGGTGGGGGTTATTAGTTGAAGATAAAATGACAAATCGGTCAAAGCTTGGATTTGCATAAGCAAAGCCAATTTCAGTCGCTTTTCCTGCTTCATCATAGTCATAAATAGTAAATTTTGCAGATTCAAGAGTTGCTAAATTGCCATCAATAAAGCCAATTTGCACGCCACGTGTATCATAAATATCAATCTCTTTGGCCCAAGGATATAAAGAACCTAAGGAAATGATTCGTGTAATACCAGTTGCTTGCCATCCATCTTTATTGGATAAATCATAATTTGTTCGGATACGAAATGCGCTTTTTTTTACTGATCCAGGATAGGTCTCTTTTTGGAGGGATTTAATCTGATAAATTTCAGAAAATTTATATACATCTTTTGTAACTACAAAATCATAAGGATGGTCTTCGTGAACACCATAACTGTTAGCTAGAGTTGCATAGGATATTGTAAATAGGATAGACAAAAATGATATCAATAATTTACGCATTTAGAACCCCTTAAATAATATTTGGAAATACCAATTTGAAAACTATGAAAAATAAATAAAAATATAAAAAATTCAATATCTTTCACAGACCTCCTGAGAGGTGGAGTGTATAGTAAATCAAATTGATCGTGGAATAAATTGTTTCTAGGAGTTCAATGATTTTTTAAGCAAGGCTTAGTTGTTTTTGATTTAAAAAAAAGCTAATTGTTAAATTATAATCTATAGTTATAACACCATCATTTAAAAAGGGAATTTGCTATGAACTTAATTCTATTAATTGTTTTAATTGTTCTTTTGCTCGCTGTCCTTCCCACTTGGCCTTATAGTAGCGGTTGGGGATATTATCCTAGTGGTGGTATAGGTTTAATCCTTGTTATTTTGATTATTGTATTGCTGTTACGTGGCGGCGCTCCTTAAATAATAGGAGTTTTTTCGTTTATTAGCTGCAAAGTTCTCTCAAGCCTTTGCCATTATATTGGCTTGAGAGAAAAAATACATGTTACTTCGGGTTTCCTAAACTAACAGTATGCTGATCCTCATAATCAGTTTCTTCGTCCTCAACCACTTCATCTTCTTCTGGAATAGGAAATAAAAGAGTAGATGGGATCGTGCTGCTGCCAGACTCAAAAATGCTGAATTGGGTGAGATTTGAATCACTGGATTTACCTCTTACTGTTCTTACTCCATCCCCAGAAAGAGATATAAGATTGATTTCTTCTTGTATTTTTTGACATCCACGATTAATCAATGAAATTTGAGGAATTAATTCAGCAATCCTGAGGTTGAGTTCATTCATTTCTTCTTTTAATGGCTTTAATTGTTTACTTAATTCTTTCTTTGCTTTTCTTTTAATGGAATGATCGAGTAATTGTTTTTCTATAGCCTCCATCTGGATTTTGAGTGTTGATGTTTGCAGCATCAAACTTTTCATGGGAACCGTTACTGCTTCTTTGGAAGCTTCTTTCATATGTTCTAATTGTTCACGTATAGAATCTCTAGTGCTTGCTAAATGCTCCAATTTATCAGTATGACGCTTTTTAAAATCATAGTTCCATTTTTTATCTGTAATGTAATTTTCTAATACAGGAGTTAACTGGCTTATAAATCCACTGAGTCCCAAAAAATCTGTTTCAAGGAAGAGATTTAAAACTTCGGTCAAACGGGGAGCCATAATAATGGCAAGATTATTGTACGTCATGAGATTGGTATCTTGGAACGTACCTGCTTGATGCATTAAATAGCAGTAATGATCAAGAATTTCTCCTGCGCGTTGATGATCTATTCTTTTCGAACGTAATAGAGCACGAATAAACTCATCGAATAATTCACCTGCTTTTATAAGATCTTCTTCTTTTTGAACCTTCAATAAAGACTTTAATTTTTTAGAGAAGATGACCAGCTCGCTATCTGCAGGATCTAATATTGGGCTGCCTTTAAAAACAGCAGGTATCATTCCTAAAATATTATGGAGATGCAAACTATCTATTTTATTTTTTTTAATCACATAATGGCTTAGAATATCCACATCAAATTGTTCACGGATAAGCTGATCAAGTAATCTTTGTGACTCTTCTTTTGCTCCTGCGACTCGAAAAACTCCAGGAGTATTTAATAACTCTGGATTTTGGGCGGTTAATTTCACAATGGAGCGGAGTACATTCACTATTACATGTGTATTGTAGGGACCAGGCATTTAAATTCTCCGGATAAAAATGAATGATTAATATATAACCTCCCCCATTAAACTTGATACTGCGTTGCAAGCTCACTCGGCTATACATTTCTTCGCCTCGTTCACCGGCGTCTTGTCTAAAGCTTAGGGGGTAACATTATAAGATCCTTGTTTCTAATATTTTCAAAAACTGAAAACTCTTAAAAAAAGCTTAAAATTGCCTAGAACTATGTTAGTAAGTTTTCTTATCCAATAATGTATTAGGTAGGAGTAAAATCGGTTATCAAAACAGGCTTAGCAAAAGCTAATGTTTCTGTGCAATTTTCATTAGGACTCTTGCATCCTGTTAGACCTTAACAACCATATTAAATCCTCCATAAATCAAACGCTTGCCATCAAAAGGCATGGGATTACTATCTGGTTTTAAGCGGGGATCTTCCATGACTTTTTTCATTCCCTCATCACGAACTTGTTTCGATGGCCAAAGAATCCATGAAAAAACGACTATTTCATCTTCTTTGCACTTCACTGCCATTGGAAAAGAAGTAATTTTGCCTTCTGGAACATCATCCCCCCAGCATTCAACCAATTGTAAGGCACCATGTTCTTTAAAGACTACAGCAGCTTTTGTTGCATGTTCAATGTATTGTGCTTTATTAGCTTTCGGTACTGCAGCAACAAATCCATCCACATAATTCATAAAAAACTCCTTTTAATTTATGAAAATACAACAGATTATTAATATGGCACATTTAGTTCTATTATTCCAAATTTATGATGCCAACACAGATGTATCCTAATTTTAAAAATAGTACTTATCGTTGTATTCCAATAAGCGCGGCACTTCATTTTCCCTGTGAGTTTGAAACTGAATCTTCTGTACATCACTGAAAACCAGTTCAACTTTATTCTGACGTTCTGCCCCACGACTTGTTCCTGAGCGATCCACGCGAAATTTACTCCTCAACGTATCGCGCATAAAGCGTAGTACGTTGAGAACGTTGAGTATAGTTCATTTAAAACATTCAAATTTCGTGTGGTTCTCTCAGGGCTTGTTCGCGGGATCCGGGGCGTAGGCAGAAATGTGCTCAAGAGACAGGAGGTTGAAAAGAGCTCTAATATTGAAGTGACAAAAAATAAACCTACCAAAATCATAGAACAATCTATAATTAAGATAAGGAAGAGGAATAACAATTAGAGGTTTAAGAAAAGAGGAATAATGTTATGTTTAAAAGAATCGTTTTATTTCTTGTTACAAACCTGGCTATAATCTTAGTCATTTCTTTTATACTAAGTGTATTCAACGTTAGCCCATACTTGACGCAATATGGTTTAAATTATCAAGCCTTATTAATTTTTGCCGCAATTATTGGCTTCACAGGATCATTTATTTCACTTTTTATTTCTAAATGGATGGCAATCCATGCTTTTAATGTTCAACTCATTGAGAAACCAACAACTGAATCAGAGTTGTGGTTAATGAATGAAGTAAGATCTTTAGCCCAAAAAAGAAATATTGGAATGCCTGATGTTGGTATCTACGATAGTCCAGAGCCCAATGCTTTTGCTACAGGATGGAATAAAAACAAGGCCCTTGTTGCCGTTTCAACGGGATTGCTCAATGCAATGAATGAAGAAGAAGTACAAGGTGTTTTAGGACATGAGATTTCTCATGTTGCTAATGGTGATATGGTAACTCTCACTTTAATTCAAGGTGTAGTAAATACCTTTGTAATCTTTTTTGCCCGTATTGCTGCATTTTTTGTGATGCAGTTTTTCCGAAGGGACAATGATGAAGGGGTACAAGGTGGTTTCGTTTATTATGGTGTCGCCCTTATCTTTGAATTACTGTTTGGAATTCTTGCTTCCATAATTGTGATGTGGTTTTCGCGCTATCGCGAATTTCGAGCAGATAGAGGTTCTGCACAATACGTCGGTAAAGACAAAATGATAAAAGCCTTACAACGTTTGCAGCAACTTATGGATAAAACACCAGAGGATAATCGTGCACCGGCATTTAAAGCCATGAAAATATCAAGTCATGATGGCTGGTTTGCTCTTTTTTCAAGCCATCCTCCACTTGAAAAACGAATTGAAGCATTGCAAAAATACAGATAATTTTTTGACCTCGAGTCAAAATTTATAGCCACTTTTTCTTTTTGAAATAACTAAATGGCAATAATGCGGAAATAAACATCATGAGTATTGCAAGAGGATAACCTATATACCAGCGTATCTCAGGCATATAAGTAAAATTCATCCCATAGATGCTTGCTATAAGCGTTGGCGGCAGGAAAATAACTGCTGCAACTGAGAAAATTTTAATTATATTATTTTGCTCTATATTAATCATACCCAGAGTGGCATCCAATAAAAAACTGAATTTAGTAGAAAGGAAGCTTGCATGTTCTCGAAGAGCATTAATATCTTTTTGGATAATGGTGAGATAAGTCATTAATTCTTTGGGAATATCTGTGTTATTTTGCTCAAAATAAGATATTAAACGAGTGAAAGATATTAAACTTTCACTGGCTTTAGTACCAAGGTCACCATTTGCTCCTATGTATTGCAATATATGCTTATAGTTGGTTTCAGCTGTTGTGTGCTTATTATCTTTGGCATGAAAAATAATTTTTGATATTTCATCAAACTTTCCGCCTATTTTTTCTAAGATATCCGCAAGTCTATCTACAGCAGCGTCTAACAAACCGATTAATAGAGCTTTTGCATTGTAATCTTTTGCTTTAGAACGTAATAATTTTTTTGTAAATAATTTAAACGGATGAAGTTCAATATAACGTAAGGTAATTAAGCATTTTTTAGTGAGTATAAACGCGACTACTTCTGTTTTAACTTCAGGTAAATCGGATAGGGCGACCATTGTTGCGGTCATATATAAGATATTATTTTCAACATACAATCGACTGGATGGTTCAATTTCTTCAACCTCTTCTTTAGTAGGAATCTCAATTTTTAATTGAGTTTCTACTATTTTTTCTTCTTCTTTTGTTGGATCGAGTAAATCGATCCATAGTGCATCTTGAAGTAGATGCTTATTCTCATCATTAAGCGCTTGGGATTGTATGCGCGAGTCAGTTTGGTAATAGATAACTACCATGTGAACTTTTCCTTTTAAGTTTATAAGGATATTAGAGTAGTATCCTTATCTTATCTTGTTTCATAAGAAATAAGTAGCGACGTAATTTATAGAATGTGGTTCGTAACCAGGATTTTTTTAATATATTTCCGACGGATCCTGGCTGCAAGCAGTTGTCTCTTGAGCACATCTCTGTCTACTTCCGCTCACACGATTTGTTCTTGAGTGTGAAATTTAACCCCCTACATACTGCGCTTTATGCGTGGTATCCAGAGGATGTTTATTGAGTCACAAAAGGTTCTGATTAGGATGGGCCATTGTGCTGGATACCGCGCATAAAGCGCAATACGTAGAACATTGAGTATAGTTCATTTAAAAATATAAAGTTACATTTAAATTTCACGTAGACCGCTCAGGAACAAGTTGTGGGAGCAGAATGTTGAAATAGACCTGGACTGGTTTTTCAGCGATGAGTAGAGGATTCAGCTGCAAGCAGCCAGGCTTGCTTAATAGACTAAATTAAAAAGAAATTTTTTGCTCGATTACCTCTAGTAAATTGTTTATGTCAAAGGGTTTAGGGAACAATAATTCATTAGGAAAAGGGTGCAAAATTTCATCTAAACGATTTCTCGCCGATGTAATTATGGTAGGAATCTCACGAGTTTGCGGATTCTTTTTTTGTTGCTCACGAAATGTCCAACCATCCATCTCTGGCATCATTAAATCTAGAATAATTAACGAAGGCAAGGGTTCTTTTTCTAATGAATTTAAAGCATGTTTGCCATTAGATGCCGTAATAATCGGATAACCTTCTTCTTCAAGCGCCCACACTAAAGACTTTCGAATGGATTCATTATCTTCAATAAGCAGGATATATTTTTTATTCATTTATTACTTTCCTGGGAAGCGTGTAACGGCAAAGTAATAGTAAAAGTTGAACCTGAGCCTATTTTACTCTCTAAATCAATTTTTCCGTTTTGTGCGGTTACAATTTGTTTGACTATGTAGAGACCTAGTCCCGTTCCACTTACTGCATCAGTGTTATTAATTCGCTCAAATTTATTAAAAATTCTTTCTTTATCTTCTGGCGCAATACCAAAACCATAATCTTTTACAATTAATTTAAAATTTTCCGCATCCACGGCAAAAAGTTCTACCTCGATTGGTTTTTCTCTTCCATATTTTATTCCATTAGCCACTAAGTTAGTCACTATCTGTTCGATCCGATAAGGATCCCAATATCCAATAAGCGACATACCTTGATAAGAGACTTGGTTATAGAATCGTTCTGCGATTTTCATGATTACATCGTTTAAATCCAATTCTCGACAATTAAAACTCAATCGTCCCTGTGAAATAATGGTCACATCCAACATTGTGCCAATCAAATTTTCAAATGTTCCTAATTCTTCCAACCATGTATCGAATAATTTGCTGAGCTTACTTTCAGTCAGCTTTCCTTGCTCCATGATCCTTTGGCCTAATTGGGTGGCAATTTTAAGGCCGGTTAAAGGAGTTTTTAATTCATGGCTAATCATGGAAATAAATTCTTCTCTAATCGAAACAGCTCGTTTTAGTTCTTCTTCTCGCTTCTTAAGTTTCTGCTGTAATTCTATTTGCTCAATTGAATCTGCTACTTGTCGAGCAAGCAAGTCAAGTAAGCGAAGTATACGTATATCCGGTTTGAAAGGTCTTTTATAATGGGTAGAAAAAACGCCAATTATCTTACCTGCACGATTGATTAATGGAGTAGATTGCACCGCCCTAATACTTGCTTTTAATTGAATCTCTAAATCTTTACCTTCAAAGAAGGGACTTTGGCAAATATCTTCAACGATGATTCTTTCCCTATATTCCAGTGTTTTTCCACAGGAAGACTGCCCCTTAGAAACATTTTCCCAATAATCCAGCCAGTATTGCGGAAATCCGCATTGGGCGACAATTTTTAATTTCTGAGTTGCAAGATTAATTAATTGAATATTCCCAAAATCTGCCTCTGATATGGCAATTGCTGTGTCGATAATACCTAGGAAGAATTGTTCTATTTCAGGTGATTCCTTTTGTAAAGATACCATCATTTTTATGTCTATCCATATTTTTGATAATCACCCGTTACATTGGTGAATTTTCTGAAGTTATCAGCAAACTCATCATTATAAATTCATTTATCTTTAATGTAATTACAAATTTTTTATTTATATTGAATAAAGCTCCTGTTAAAAATAGATTATAAGTTTAGAAATAACATTAATGCTTTTTGCACATGCATCCTATTTTCACTTTGTGTAAAGATAATGGAAGCAGGACTGTCCGGCAAAGTTTCAGATACTTCTTTTCCTCGTTCCATAGGCATGCAATGCATAAATACTGCTTCAGGTTTCGCATAAGACATCAACTTTTCATTCACCTGGAATCCTTGGAAGGCTTGCTCATTTTCCTGATCTTCAAAGCCCATACTGGTCCAAACGTCAGTATAAACTGCATCCGCATTTTTAACTGCTTCTTCAGGTTTAGAAAAATTATAAATCATATCCTTTTTAATGCCTTGTGCTTGTTTGATAAGCGAATCATGAGGCTGACGGGATTTAGGGCAGCAGTAATTAATCGTTATTCCTAATTGAGGTGCAAGCAGCATCAAACTATGAAGAATATTATTCCCATCACCAATATAAGCAACAGTAAGCCCGTCAAGTGAGCCGAATTGTTCCCATAGACTGAGTAAATCGGCAAGAATTTGGCATGGATGATGTAACGCCGAAAGACCATTAATTACGGGCACTTTTGCATAAGCAGCCATTTCCGATAACATCTCATCCGCATGAGTTCTCACCATAATAAAATCAGCATAACCGTTTAAAACTCGAGCCATATCTGACGGAGTTTCCTGTTTTCGCGTGTTGCCCACGCTTTCGATGGCTATTCCCCCCATGCTTTGAATGGCCATAGCAAAACTTAAGCGAGTTCGAAAAGAAGGTTTTTCAAAAATCATGGCAAGGCTTTTATTGAGTAGCGATTGGCTGTAAAAGGAAGGTGTTTGTTTCAGCGCTTTAGCTTTTTCCAAAACATGTTTCAATTCTTCAGTAGTTAATTCAGTTCCTGTGAGAAAGTGTTTTATTTTTTTCGCAGGTAATATTTTGCTCATTTCTGATGGTTTGGTGGTCAGCGCTTCAGCATGATGGGTTCCTGTTTCAAGATCAAATATAGCTTGTTGTAGATTAATCACAAACGTATTGGTTGTTACTTCACTAATAGGTTTGGAATGATCACTTTTAACTAAAGTATTCTTAACTGGAGAATGGGACATATTTAGCCTCCTTGGTAAAGCAGTAAATAAACAGTATTTGGCTTTTGTTGCTCAGAGAGCGATGTGATATCGCAGTGCAATTCAGGCAGCTACTTTGTAACTTTGTGTGTAACAAAAGTAAGACTATTCTTTTGCAAATGAAGAAAAGTCCTCGAATTAATTTATTCATAATGAATCCCTTAACCAGATATTCTCCAGCTTTTGAATTTCTCCATTTGCCTTAAGTTTTTGTAACGCCTTATTAATTTTTATTGTCAACGGAGAGCCTTTTTTAACAGCTAATGCGTATCCATGATCTGCTTTAGCAATTACAGAATAAGAAAGTTTTGCGTCTTTTTTACTAAAGATCTTTCCTTGAGCTCCATCCATTAAAACGACATTAACATGGCCGGCAATTAATGCTTCAACAGCCTGATTGTTATTATCCAGTGTAGTAATTTCAATCTGCGGATAATTTTCTCTCAACCAAATTTCCATAATACTTCCAAGTTGTACTGCTACTTTTTTTCCTTTAAGTTGGCTGGGTGTTGTGACGGGTTGATCCGAGTGATACACAGAGGCCATGCCTTCAAAATAATAGGGTTCAGAGAAATCAAAATTGACTTTTCTAGCATCAGTAACCGAGATTGTAGCTATAGCAATATCATCTTGTCCGGAGCTTATTGCAGGAAGGACCGTACTGAATTGCATATTGTCAAAAACAGCGTTTTTTCCAAGTTCCTTAGCAATGAGTTTTGCTAAATCAATATCAAAACCCTTTATCTCTCCATGATCGCTGTATTCAAAAGGTGGATATTCTGCTGCAGTGGCGAAATGCAGCGATCTTTCATCTTTTTTTCCACATGCAGACATAAAGATAAATGTTGTTAGTATTAATAGTTTTAAAAAATGATTCATATTGAATTTATATTCACTAATTATTCATTGATTGAATATAAATGATTTGGGTGTTCCTTGTCAATAAGAATGAATACAATTTCATTTTATAGAATATGTGGTCAGTGTAGGCGATCTAGGAACTGATCTTTTAACGCGTGGAAGTAGTATGATGTCAATAGATTTTGATTGTTACACGTAAGCAAAATCCAATTGCCTCCATGCTTCATATAAAACAACAGCCACAGCATTCGAAAGATTTAGGCTGCGATTATTCTCGCGCATAGGAATGTAGAGTGAAGTATATTCTTGTAAGATTTCTTTAGGTAATCCGTTGGATTCTGGTCCAAATAAAAACATATCTTCTGCTGTATATTGAACTCTTGAGTAACATTTCTTAGCTCTAGCGCTGAATGTATAAATCTTTTTTTGATGATGTTGCTGAATGAATGTTCCCCAATTTTCATATTGAGCAATGGAGGCCCATTCGTGATAATCCAGGCCAGCGCGTCTTAAAGCTTTTTCTTGTAATGAAAAACCAAGAGGGTGGATTAAATGCAATTTTGCTCCAGTATTGGCACATAAGCGAATAATGTTTCCCGTATTTGGAGGAATTTCAGGTTGGTAGAGAGCAATATGAAACATAAGTTGTATCGAATAATAAAATAGTTATAGTTTTACTTTCATTCTGAAATAGTGCAGAACGTTTTTTAATTATATCTCTAATTATCAGTTTTAAACAAAGCTCCATAAAGGATTATAGTCACACCCACAGTGCTGTTTATCCCTAATTAATCGGAGAATGTAGTCCAATGTTCGGAACATTCGGATGTCAGTCTGCCTCATTTTTATCTCTCTCTAGAGGTATAGAGTTCAGTTCTTTCACATGCGGTTTGGCAGGTAAAAACAGGATGCCCCAAAGTGCTATCGTGGCATCGGCGTCTATTAAAAACCGTCCATCAGCGAGCAGAAGGGGTTTATTATGAACAAAAATGAGGTAGTTATCGGTAAACCAATTAAAGATAATAAAATCGCGCAATAACGAAGGTGAATCTTTAACATAATCGGGTAATTCTTGGGAGGAAAAATGAGGAAAACTTCTCATAAACTGGCTACTTGATTTTTTAAAAAGCGGGGTTGAAGCATCAATGACATACAAGCGATTATTCGCTAATGCAATTCCCCTCCATAGTGTTGAACTCAAGAATTTAGGAAACACGCCAACTTTTTTTACATTTAACTGAAGTCTGACAAGTCTGTCATGAACGGCCGTCATTGCCCGATAATGTTGAGCTATATTAAATAGCATAAATGAACTTACGAGTATTAAAGCAATAATCACGGGCTTTCTTTTATTAAAGACAAGAGTAGAGGCTACCCCCAAACATAAAGGTACAGTGACAAAGGGATCAATAATAGAAACAATATCCCAGCTTACTCTGGTATCAGAGAATGGCCAAAATAAAACTGTTCCATAAGTAGTACAGGCATCAAGTAGCCCATGGGTCGCATAGCCTATCAAAGCTGCGAAGAAAGTAAGTTTCCAATTGGCTCGAAAGCGTTTAAAAATGAGGAAAGCGAAAGTTACGATTAACGCACCTATTGGAATAAAAATTAGAGAGTGGGTGAAGTGGCGGTGATAGAGGAAAAAAAGCATCGGGTTGTGTGAGGAGCGAATGAATATGTCCAAATCAGGAGCCATTGCGGCTAAGCCGCCGACAAGCCACGCATTTTGCTTATCCTGTTTGTATAAAATTGCTTGAGAACAGGCAGCCCCTAAGACTGCATGTGTAACCGGATCCATCTTTTTTCCTCGGAAGATATATTCTAAGTATTTTTAATCCATTTCCAGTGAGTTGTAGTGGCGAGATACATTTTGAAATCATGAACAGCCGAACACCATCTACATCTATAAAATGATGATACTGTATTTTAAATAAATTATCTTTTGGAGTAGGGTTATTTTTTATGATCCGCTGTACTTTTTGTAATTCGTATCAGATGTCTTTTTGACTCTCATCAAATACTGCCTTCGTAACATTTATTTTATAAAGTGTGCAGTTGAGGTTCATAAAGCGGATTTTCTCGAGTATTTCTTCCTTCATAGAGTGGATTATCAACCACTTTAGTGATTGCATCTAAAGGATGAAATAAAGAGGATTTAGGAAGTTTTTTCTCTTTTGTTTGTTGTAAGTTTTTTTTAATCCGCTCTAAAAGAGAAGGGCGCTTTACTGTCTTTTCACACTCGAGTCCAGGAGTGTCCGCTTGCTCTTTTTGTAATCCTTCGGGATGATTGGCCAATGCTTGCATTCTTCTACTGGAATAGGCTAAATACAAATTGTACCTATCTCCTTGCATCGCGTTTCTTTTTTGTATTGCAGTTTCATATTCCATTAACCATTTTTTACGAAATGCAGGAAGGTTCTTAAGTATTTTTTTGTTTTCTTCTGCTACGGTCAAATCTCCCTGACTTTTAGCGAATTTAATTGAGTCTTCTAAAATCACTTTTAATGGTTTTATTTTATATTTAATGCCTTTAAATTTAATGGAAACCTCATGATCATTTTTGAGCATAGCTAAAATTACATCGTTGTAAAAACTGGATTGCGAATAGCGTAGAACATGCGGTGAAGGAAAAAATAAATTACCTTTACCTATTTCACGATTATGCATCTTGTATAAAGTGACCCTTAATGTAAAGTCGTCTGATTGCTGCCCTTTATTTTTTAAGAGCTCTTTTAAATATAAAATTCCCAGTGTGCCGCAACTCACCTCATCGACTTGGGGTTGTAAATATTGAGGTTTGAGGTAAGGCGATATAAAATCAGAAATATCTGAGATAAAGATATTTTCCAGATCATTTCTATTTATAATATTACTATTATGTAAAAACCAATGAACCGGTTTGATTATTTCGTCTTTTTTAATTTGAACAAATTCAAAGTGTGCAGGTCCAACCCGTACATTATTAGTAAAGAAATAAATAACACACTCACCTTCTTTTAAATTGGCTTGGATTTTTTTTATTTCCTCTAAAGCTTGTTCCTTGGTTAAACACACTTTTTTCTTTCGAAGATTTAAATCTTCGAGTATTTTCGCTCTGTATTCTTCTAATTTTTTTTGACAGCCTAAATTGAAGCATATTTGATTTAATCGTTTAAGCTCTTCCCTGCTTAGATCTTTTATTCTGTCATTTTCGTCTAAAAATTCTTCCTTAATCGCATGATATAATTCTTCGTAGTTAGGTGAGAAATCTGTATTTTTATTATCTACTTTATTTAAGTAAAATGGTGCGGGGACTGAAGACGAAGGCCGAACCCAATAATTTCTAACCAAAATGGCATATTGTATGTCTTCGTTTTCAAATAAATCGACATCTCTTTGAAGATCCGCGATATTCTCAGATATAATTTTTTGACCAAATTCGGTGGTACCATTAATTAAAACAACAAGATTTTCAAATCCGTATTTATTGATGTAATGTTGAATAATTGGCTGATAATCTTCAACTATTAACTGGTAGGCAGCATGTTCTTTATCCTTAAGGAATCTATTCCTTCGTTCACTTAATGACTTAGCGGAAGAGGCATGATGGGAAAAAAAAGATCGGGTTGATGGCATAATATAACTCTGATTTCTCTTGCCGCATTTTCCTTAATCTGGGTATGTAATAAATTTTTTGCTGTAATTTTATCATAAATGGTTGTTATTGAACATGGATAAAACGCTTCGTTAAAAATTAATTCTATTTTTTTGTCTTTACGGAAGTTATAAGCAAGTTATTCACTCTAGAAGAACAATACTCACTTCATATTCACCGTTTAAGTGGGCATGGTTCTTCTTATTTGCTTATTACATGATGTCCTCTATAACCATTCAGCAAAATCAATAGTGGATTTTTTTCCAATATTGTCATAATTTTTTTCAATCCAATGGCTTGCTTCCTGTCTCCCCAAATCACGCAAGGTGATTAAAAACTCCCAATCAGGAGAGTATACAGTTGAAAGAGGGAAATCACGCAAATCTTCGTCAGCACGAATGCAATGCATAAACAGTTTTTTATAATTCTTTTCGAATTCTTTTTTTAACTGTCCTTTTGAAATCAAATTGCTGACAAAGCCAATGGCTCGCATTTCACGCATCAAAGAAGAATTAAAGGAGACTTCTCTTAAACGCGAATCTATTTCTGCCGCAGTTACTGGAATTTCGTTACGTACAATAGGTACTGTATGAAAAATTAAGATATCTCTACAGCTTGTTTGGTAAATCAGAGGGAAAATAGCAGGATTCCCCAAATATCCTCCATCCCAATAAAACTCTCCATCGATTTCAATTGATTGAAATAATTTGGGCAAACAGGCAGAGGCTAAAAGAGTGTTTATAGATAACTCATTATTATCAAAAATACGGATTTTACCGGTTCGAGCATTAGTGGCACAGATAAAAAGTTTAATATTACTTTTAGTTTTGATTTGCTCTATATCAATTATTCTTTCCAAAACATCTCGAATAGGATGGAAATTAAAAGGATTGAATTGATAGGGAGATAAAAGGCTAATAATTGAGCTAAATAGAGAAAAACTAAATGGTGTTTTTGAGAAAGGCGCCATGAAATAATCGATGGGTGTTCTCGCCGTGATGCCGAATAATTTTCCATAATCACTCATTGCAAGCCAAAAATCATACAATGCTTCTCTTGCTCCTTCCTCTTTTCCATGAAGATAACCATATGCAAGAGCGGCTGCATTCATACTGCCGGCACTGGTTGCGGAAATGCCTTCAATAGTAAATAACTTTGTTTCAAGAAGTTTATCTAATAAACCCCAGGTAAACGCTCCATGAGCGCCGCCACCCTGCAGGGCTAGATTTATTTTTTTTCTTTTCGACATTTCTATCTCCCTATCGACATAGCAAAGTTTTTACTGATGCGTGACAATCTAACTCAAATAATCCTCAGCTACAGTCCCATAAGGTAAGGTTAAATCAGTAATAAAATGCACTACCGATACAATTTTTTTAACGGGCAACGCAGCAATTGGTGCTAACGCGTGGGGGTGTAGTTCCAAACTACCAGGTCCAGTCCACGCTCCTTTTACTGTTACATCCTCTAGATAGGTTTTAGTGAGCTGGTTAATTTGAGGAGTGCCATCAACGCCTGGTATATTCTTTAAAAGGAAAGTAGGCTTTTTCATGGAATTTAATATTGCTTTGGGATCCACTTCATGATGTTTATAGCCCATAGTCGCAGTGGCAATTCGTAAGCTGCCATAATCAAGCAAGCCGATTAATACATCTTCCTCAACAAATAATTTTGGTTTGGCCAGTTTTTTTGGAAACCCCCAAATTTCTCGACCGCCAGCAATAGGCGCATGACAATCAAGAAACATCGAGATAGTAAAACCGCCTTCTTCCCCTTTATGCCGAACCGGAATTACCTGTCCAGATTCTGTATAATCACCAAATCCTGTTGAATCTGGCATCCTAATGAATTCAAATTTCACATGAGGTTCAAGTAGTTCCAGTCCAGGCGGTAATATATCTTCAAGCAATTCAGGATTAGTTTCGTAAGTGATGATTAAAAATTCACGATTGATAAATCGATAGGGTCCACAAGGGTAGGTTCTTATCCATCGTGGTGCTGGCATAGCAAATTCATTTACCATTTTTGATTTTTTCATTATTTCCTTCCTTATGAAATACGAATAGATACAATATCAAATGTGCTGCGTTATGAAATTTATTTTCCAGTAGTACAACCACCAAACCCTTCAAAAAGTCATACAAACTCTTAACTGAAGGACGATTCTAATAGTACATTATAGACCAAATATGTCATTTCATGGGTTATCCTTGAGTTCATTTTAGAATCAAAATGAATGAGTTAGATAGAGGCGCCTGGGGCTAGGATAAGGGAGCCTCTGTTTTTTGTTAACAGTCACTTATAAGACAATTTTCCTGAATCCATGCATGCAATTCCCTTACAAGATAACGTGCAACTTCATCTTCAGGCAGCTGATGGCTTAGCATCTCACAAATATCCATAAACGATGCTTCCTGTATTATTGCATTGAGCATGGTTCGTTCTGGATATTCTAGCTTACGGTATCGTACTTCAAGTTGACGACGCCAGATCATTATGAATTGTGGGTTTTTGAGTTTCCTGGGAGCAGGAATGGATTTATTGCTACGTGATGCTTTAATAAGAGAAAGACTATTCCAATGCATGGTAAGTATTTTACAGGATGGATGCAGATGGAATTTCATTTCTGGCCATTGACTTAATGGCACAGATTGCAAATCAGCTGCAGATAATAAATGTGCATCACGAGCTACAATGGCTTGATATTCAGCCCATTCAAATACCGCAATTTCAGCTAAATGGGGTTTTTTCTTATAGGGTAGAGTTTCAGTTAAAAATTGACTGAGATTTTCTCCAAAATTATTAAGTGAATAGTTGTACGATGGATATGCATGAGTATAGCTTTGACTCATTTGACTAAATTTATTTTCACCCATTATCGCGGCTAATGTACTATAGTCACTCATTAAAGCCTCTTCTAATCGTGCATAAAAGCCATCGGCATAGATAGCTACTCTGTCTGCAATAGATCCTTTAGGTGGAGAATCAAGATAAGGATTAATGAGCGGTTCAGAGGTCAGAATAGAGTCTTGTAATAAGGTATGTAATTCAGTAAGTTTCATATGCTAAATCCGTTTTTTCATTCAATAAACAACTTAGCTTGATTGCTTTTGCATATTCTAATTCTTGCCATAATTCTTCAAAGGGTGGAATACGATCATCACGCTCAATCATCGTTGATACCTCACCAAATCGTTTAATCGCTTGCGCGTACAGGTCCCACACTTCTGTTATGACTGGATGATCATGTGTATCAATAATGTAATCCCCACAATTTTGATGTCCAGCTAAATGAAATTGTTGTACGCGTTCAACCGGAATGTTTTGCAAATAGGTTTCAGGATTAAAGCCATGATTATATGAACTTACATAAATATTATTTAGATCTAATAAAATGAAACAATCTGCGCGATTGGCTATTTCCGAGAGAAACTCCCATTCAGTCATTGCAGATTCTTTGTAAGTGATATAACTGGATACATTTTCAAGCAATATTTGTTGTTGGTAAAAATCCTGTACGTATTTAACTCGTTCAACAATATGAGTAATGATTTTTTCTGTGTAAGGTAGAGGTAATAAATCGTGCATGTTGCGTTGATGGACACCAGTCCAGCATAAGTGATCAGAAATCCATTTGGGTTGAATCCTGTCTGCCAATTGTTTTACCCTCTTAAGATATTCAAGGTTCAGAGGATCTGGGCTGCCAATTGATAGTGATACGCCATGCATTACAAGAGGATAATTTTCACGCACTTTATCTAAGTAGTAAAGAGGGTTTCCCCCATCCACCAAGTAATTTTCGGTGAGAATTTCAAACCACTCTACTTTCGGAGTGTGCTCTAAAATATAACTGTAATGCTCCGCTCGCAAACCTAATCCCATTCCTAGGGGCAAATATTTTTTAGATCGGGTCTGTGTGGTTTTTTCCATCTGTTTTTTTCCTAGAGACGGGAAAATCTATTGTTAGAGGTGAATTGATGTCTTGTTTGGGACATCAATTCACGGTGACACATTATGACTTACAGCTATTTTTACCTTTGCAGCCATTTTTGCCTTTGCAACCATTTTTGCCTTTGCAACCATTTTTGCCTTTGCAGCTATTTTTACCTTTGCAGCCATTTTTGCCTTTGCAGCCATTTTTACCTTTGCAGCAATTTTTACCCTTGCAGCCGTTTTTGCCACCGCAATTGTTCTTACCATTACAATTGTTTTTTGCTAGATTGGTAGGTGAGTTAGCATTAGCCCCATTACTGTCGAGGGCGGAAGAGGCATAAATGCCTGAAGTAAACAACGCGGCAGCTGTAGCGGCAATAATTAAGCTTCGTTTTTTATCCATTTTCAATCTCCATATATTAAAAACAGCTCATTAAACAGCCAAGGAAACAGCATCATAATAATAGTTGAATGATAAAAGAAGTACAAGTATGCATAGAAACTCGTATTTTCTCAATATACTGCTTTGAAATTTGGATACAGAAGAAGATGCAGTATTTCATAATAGAATTTTTTTATACCCGATCCGTGTTTTTGTTAAAGAACTGTTAAATTCACATTTGTGACTCTGTAAAAATACAGCGCGTGTTATATTCTCTCCAAGTAATTAAAGGAATACCATTTATGTTGAAAACTCTGATTGTTGCTTCAGGGGCTGTTGTTTTGTCATTGGGGGCGGAAATTTCTGTTGCTGAGAGCATTGTGTGCAAAGATTATAATGGAAACTCAATGACGGTCAAACCAAAGACGATAACTATTTATAACAATTCCGAAAATACGACAATTTACCCAGTTTTGGCAACCAGTAAAAATGAGGTAAATGAGTGGATTCAGGGATGTTTTCGTACTGCGGAACCTTATCCAACTAAATATGTTTATAAATTGTACGTCAACGAAGATACGGGAATAGCCCCCGGCTCATCGGTAACGATTACATTACCATTATATAGTGAGTTAGCGAAGGATCGTTACATTACCTGGTGGAATGGTGGGCGTGTTGTGTTGGCCGATAAAAACGACAGGCTGCGTCATGGAAAAGATACAGCTTTGACGACTCCCCCTGCTGGTGTTACGTGTCAGGGACAAAACACTGAATGCAAATTGAGTACTTATTCCAGCGATGTCCAATTTCCGGAAAATATATACGCACAGTTATCAGAGTATACTTTTGGTGATTCGATTATACCGCCCAGGCAATCAGTACGGATATTAAAACCAGAGAATGTGGGTTATAACATTTCGTATGTGGACCATGTTTACATGCCGGTTGCTATAGGCCCCAAAAATAATCCCTATATTGGCTATAGCGGATCAGCACAGTCTTTGACTGCATTTAGAAACCATCTTGATTCATTTCTGAAAACTACTATAGGACAAGGCTGGCCAGTTTATAATTTGAATGAATTGAAATTGCCGGGAGGTTATAATATTTTTGCGCAGCGTTCTGGTACTTTGCCTCCTGAGGATGATGTGCCGGTCAAGCCAAAAGATGGTTTTCCGCCTGTATTGACTGTGTTGTCCTGTATTCAAGGAGAATGTAGTGAGGAGCAAAAAAAATCACTTCACTATGGTGAGTCGGTGCAGCGTATGCAAAATTTATGGGGCTCTTGCGTCAACTGGAATGAAGATGTCAGTAAATACGTCACCCAAAAGATAAATTGCCCACACGATTTAAAAGAAAAACTTGGGGCGTTACAGCAGTTTTTCAAACAAAATCATCAGCAGTACTTGCAAATGTATACTGATAAAAGGTGTAACTTAACACCTGGCGTGGATCCTGCTCCCTTTAACTACTGGGAGGCAATTAAACACATCTATGGTTGGGTTCCTTTCAACGAGGGGTGTGGTGCTGGAGCTAACCCATTGGCTGAAACTAAAATTCCAGGGTGGGATCATGCTAAGATACAATCGATGTACATTCATGATTTACAGTATAATTACAAAGGAACCAATATTACCCCTGAATTATTGTTCAACCCCTATGTTCAACTGATTCATGATAAAGACTATCTTTCTATGGATGCTTATGGATTCTCTGTTGATGATGCGGTTGGCTTCATGAGCGAGCTAGGAGATGGATTGATTTTTACTGTTGGCGGGGCTAATGGTCTTGAAAATCAACAACAGTTCAACTATGCAGATGGCTTTTCTGTGGCGATTGGTGTGCCTCAACCTATGGTTGAGCAGGTGAATAAACCCTTGCTTAAAAAATATGGGGTATGTGTATTTAATCAGGACGCTAATGATTCGAATTGTCAGCAAGTCAAACAAAACGTTATTATGCCTGAAAACAGTCAAATCGCTGGATTCAGAGTGGGTACGGTCGATTCATATCCTATCAAGGTACGTTTTACTGATTTAAATGATAATGTGTATACCTTTGTCGTCAATACTCAGTTTGCGCTGTGTCCGGATGGCATGGATCCTTCACAATGTCCGACGAATAAAGCGGCCATTGTCAATAAGCAATCTTGCATTGTAACCAGGAGCAATGGCGAGAAACATCCTAAATCAAACGAGTGGTGTCAAAATGCTAATCCAAACCAACAAAAAGAAAAGCAATTGACTAAGAATTACCTAAGCTTTCCACAACCGGTTGATTTTATGAAATAGTATTTATTTATATAAAACATGAGTCGGGCCTTGGCCCGACAAATCAAATTATTTTTCACGGCAATTCTGTTTGCATGACACCATTAGGTGAATGTATTGATTCTAACGGTTTTTAAGATTAGGTTTTGCATTTCATTCCAGTGGTGGTGCTTCTTGCAATAGTGTTCAGATTAAAAGAGCCTGGAAGTTGAAAAGCTCATAGTGCTTCTCCCATGCCATAATCCTAAAAAAGCGATTATTTCTGATTGGGAGAATGATTATTTAATTATTTGTTAAATCATTTATGCTTGAAAGAGCTTCCTTCCTCTTCATCCATATCTCTTTCCCGCCCTTCAGTTTCTGATTTTAATTTATCTGTTTCTTTTTCCATTTCTTCAACCTCCTCTACTACCTCTATTGCCTTGTACGTTTTTTTACTCGGTGGAGGTGCTTTACTTTTTAAATCTTGATAAATTATGAAATAAATATCTTTATCTTTGCTACTCATAGGCAATATTTCAAGATTTGCTTGCATATTTTCTAAAATGGCAGCCATTTGTAAAGCTCGAACTTCTTTTTTTGAAACGCTATCCATCCCAGGAATTGGTTTACCGGTTCTTACTTCAGTCATAAAGTTTAAATAAGCAGAACATGCTATGTGTGCTTTATCTTTGACGGATTGGGGAGTGGATTTACTTTGCATATCAATAAAATAGGGATTGGTCGCTAAAACTACCCGTAAACCTTGTCTATCTAAACGACCAGGGATAAAAATAGAAGGTATTCCCTGTATGGTTGTTTCCTTTTCATAGGCATAATGCGAGGGAGTTCCATGGGGATCATATGAGGGTTGCAGGTCAGGCGGCAGCTGTTCATATCTATGTGTTTTAGGAAGAGCTGTTGGATCAATCAAAACAACGCTCGATCTTCCTGCCACCATGGATATAATGCTATAAATTGTATATTCATCCGAACACGATATCGCATGTCCTTTATATTTTTCTGCGCTCTCCGGGTTATGGTGGCCTGCAAAATTTTTTGCGGTTTCTTTCTTATCGATTTTACCTGAATCATCGTATTCAACAAGCTGGCTGCCACCATATAAACCTAGCGGAACCTCTGTCTCGCCAATCTTAAGCGACGGGCTTTCTTTAAACTGCTCCATGCTCATCGTTCGAGCGAGAAACCTGCTCGTACCCAGCGTTTTTATTTTGGGGAGGGCATTCTCTACTGTAAGGACGCTTCCTCCATAAGAAATGGGGATATAGTCTCCTCCTTTCTGGAGTATTTCGCTGGGTATTTCGCCCCACATGGAGGAGGTTAGGGAAAAAAAACTATCAACGGAAAAATTTTTTCTACTTATTGCAGTTAAACCTTGTATAAAAAGTCCTATACCTTTTTTTCTTGTCATGATTAAATACCAGTCATAATGATCACATATTAAAATAATAGTACTTTATTTGTTAAATTCAATTACTCCGGATATACAGAAAAAAATGAGAGTCAGAAATTTAGGAAGTATAAGCTTTATATTCTCAAAAATTATTTAAATATCATGAAGATAGAATAGTCTGGTGAGTGTAAATTTGATAATATGGTTAAATTTTGTTAGAATGTTTTATTCTTTAAGGTTAGCATTTTATTAATTTAAGTGAGTATCCATAATTATGATGACGAGATTATTTGTATCAAAAAGCCCTACTTTTTTTCAATCTTTTTCCCGAGCATACAGTACTGCATACCGAGTTCGATTAATGGAAAAAAATGGTGATAGAATCGGTGTAATTACTTCAAAAGAAAATGATGTTGAAAAACTGGCAAAATTAAAAGAAGAGTTAGCTGCGAAAGATTATGAAGTGTACTCCGTAAAACCCGATGAAATTATGGTTGTACAAAATAAAGCTAAATTTCTCAAAGACATCGATGATGCTGCACAAGTGGTTCAAGAGAATACCTCGAAATTCACACCATAATGTATGTCGGGCCTTGGCCCGACGAATCTTTCGAGCGTGCTTTTCCGAATTAGCTCCTTTTGCATGCGGTTTTCATAATCAAAAGAATTCATATGAATCATAACGTATTTTTCAATGCGCCATGGCCTAGACTGGTCATGCATGGATAACAGAGAGGCAGTAATAATTCTGACATTAGCGATATTGAATTGTATGTGTATTACTAAGCTTGTCACTAGGAGGGGGATTATGGTTCATTTGCTTGATTAGGTTTTCTTTAGGCAATTCACCCACATTGGACGCTACAATTGAATTAATGGCTTTTAGGGTCTCGGAGGTTTCTATACATGTTTGGGGTTTATGGTGATCTGTCAAACTATGCAACCAACCTAAAAAACCCAATTCCCTTAAGCCTGGCTTATTATTTGCAATGATACTTGCTTGGGCTTTTATTCCTGGAATGATGTCGTCTTTTATTGTACCGCCTTTTTGAAGTATCTCCAGCATCCCCTCTGCCGCTTTTAAGCGGTTTATGTAGGTTTGTTGCGGCTTCTCTGGTGGATTGGCTTCTGTGTAGTTCATGTATTGAATGATATGCTTTTTGATGGCTAATAAGGTATTAACTTCTTCGGGACTGGCTCTTTTGATATTTAATACAATTAAATTAGTCGTAATAGAATCCCTGTTTCTTTTTGCAAAAGCTGTGATTTGATTCTGTTTATAATATTCTCTTAGATCAACTGAATCTATTTCGGGATCATAGGATAGCCCCTCTTTAATCAAACTTCGCACAGGATTTTCTTTTTTTAAGAACACATTATGTTCCGTGCGCATTCTCATCAAAATTTGTGATGGGCTGTCTTCCTTATGTGCTCTTTGAAGTGCTGATTGTCGATTAAGCGAAGTCTGTACCCCTGAAAACATAAGGGAGGCAGTATATTGATTATCTTCTGTAGTATGATCATACATGTACATAATGGCAGCTATATCTGCAGCACAAATATCAGTTTGTGCCAACTCATAGGCAACAAGAGGAAAAATATCTTCTGCACCAATAAAATTTCGTTCGGGATTTAATGTCACATCACTGTATTTTTGGGTTACCCAACGGGCAAATTTTGAGGTAATCGCGTAATTTCCTATTCTTAGTGCATCAACAAATATTTGTGCGTCTTCTGCATTTGCACCTAAATCTTGGATGGAAAGTACTTTTCTTGTCATCCAATCGCGTTGGTATAACAGTACGAGATCGGTTTCATGATCCATCACTTCGTTTTTAGAAGCAATGAACGTTTCAATAAAGGGAAGAAAAAAAGAACGCATTTTTCCACTTAAACCAAAGGATTCAGGTCCTCTTATTATTTGTGTCAGTATGCTTCTAATCGCTTTTATATCCGCATTATCTGTTTCTGCTGCAGCTGCAATTTGCTTCAATACTATTTGCGTCACAACGTCACTATTTATTTCTATAAGCTGAGCCTTAGACAGTTCAGCTGTTTGACCTTTTTGAATTTTATCCAGTTCAAAAAGGGAGGAAAACACTAAATCGATACGGGCTGTTTTAGATAATTCGTCTGTAAATGCTTTTGCTAACTGTTCCAGCATTTCTTGTTCACGTTTAATCATCATGAATCCCGATAATAAAAATTTCTATGTTTAAATAGGGCACATATTGTAAATAAGATGTTGTTTTTTAACAAGTATGGCTCCATTTATTTATACCTAAATCTTAGATCTTTTAGTTAACGAATAAGGTTTTTCTCATTTCCGAGCAAAAATAATGAAGAAAAATAGTTCGAGTCAAGACTGTTTTTTTATTTTTTATTTGTATAAGATAGCTACGTCTTAGTTCTTTTTTTAAGTATCCCAGTTTTGTGGATATTAATTTCAACCCAATCGTGAATTAACACTTAGCAGCTTATATAAGTTCTTGCTGTGCCTGCTTTATTTCATTTTTAAGTCTTAATTTTGCTATTGGAGTTATTCACATTTTCTGTGGATAAGCCTGTTTATAGTCTGTTTAACTCCTTGTGGAATTAGAGATTAGTTAAGTGATCCATCATTTTCCAATGTGTGTTTTCTATAAAAATCTACCTGGAGAACTTATCCAGTGATATCTTATGTTCAAAAATTTTCCTATACTTAATTTAATGTTCGAATAAATAATTTCTGGTTTTTGTGTAAGTCTTCATCTTGGAGTTCAGCATGAAATTATCAAACAGTTTTTTTCTAGCCACTATTCTTCTTTGTAGTCCTACTTTTGCCCAAGTTAAAATGTGTGGAAATCAGATTGGTTTAACCTCTTGCGATCAAGGCAGTGAACGGTTCATGGCTAAAGGAGTTTGTTATCAACCTGAAGAAAACGTCGATCCACTCAGTGATGATAAAATCGATACCATTACCCAAACTCTTATTCCAGCTTTAAAAACCATAGGGGTTAACATTATTCGTGTTTATCAGGTATGTCCTGGTGGTAACTGTGCTTCTCATGATCAAGTCATGAAAGCATTACAAGACAATAATATTCAAGTTTTTGTAGAGCTCGCGGATTATAAAAATGGTACTCAATGTACCGTTGATCGAAGCACGGGCAATTATCCACAAACACTTTATGATTGTTTTACTAAAAAAATTGATGCATTCAGTAAGTACAGGAATGTATTTGGATTTTCTGTCGGTAACGAAGTATGGATGATGCCGCACAAAATAGATGATAACTATTTAATGCCGTCAGCCACAATGAAGGCGTTGATTCGCGATATGAAGGCTTACATTAAGAAAAAAAATTACAATAAACCAGTAGGCGTTGCATTACGCGATGTTCCTGATGTAACCATTCCATTAGCTTACTATTATGCTTGCCATTTACAAAATGAAAAAGAAGATACCTCAGCTGATTTCATTGGTTATAACGTCTATAGATGGGGACAAGGTACAGAGCCAGGAAATTATCCTCGATTACTCAACCCCTATGCGAAGTATCGCCCTGTGCTTTCCATATCCGATGGTGGAGATGGGGATGGCGATAAAATGATGAATGGTTTTAAGGATATTAATGTTCCCGTAATCCTCACTGAGTTTGGACGTCCAGATACACCCAGATTATTCGCACAAGTCGATTGGATGTTTCAAGAAGGCGCTAATCTCATCAATGGAGGTATGGTTTTTCGCCTTGTTCAAAAAAAAGGGGAGGATCAATTTGGTCTTTATGAAGATAACAGTTTACAAACTCCAACACCTAATGGTGGATTAAACAATTTAATTACAGAATACAATGAAAAAACACCTCTTATGCTTGGGGAAGGTGTCAACCTACAGAAAATTACTTGTGATCCATCGAAGTTTCCTGGCATGGATTCGTTTCAACTTGACCCTGAGCAACTTCCAAAAGCAGGAGGAGATTCACAAGGAACACATGAATTATCTTTTGATGTTGGAAATCTGAAACTGCCACTTACAAATATCTCTATTAATTATGAGGATAGTTCTGGTTGGCACAGTGCAGTAACAATCCCTAATCCGGGTAAGCAAAATTACAAAGGAAAAATACCGGACCCCAAAACTCTAAAATCTATTGGGTTTAATTTTAACGACACTTTAGGAGCATGTTTAGTCAAACCTGCAAATTTATTATGTAAAGACGCATCATGCAATCAGCTTAAGACAGTGTCAGCGGCCTGGTCTGCGAACGGACAAGGACCTTGTACCCTCAAATGAGAAAAATAGGGTGTTCGGTGGGTCCAGAATCCTGAGGTAGCCTCACCTTTTGAATTTGTATCCTTCAACGCTCAGGGATAAGCCGCGGGACGTAGGGATGAGGAAAATTTAGCTTTAAAAGGCGGGGATCTCTGTGAATTTTGGAAATTAGTTTAGTGTTTCATCATGCTCCAATGTTTTTCTATAAAAACAAAGTGAACGTTAATATCATGAAAGAAAACGGCATCACACATATGATGCCGCTATTTTTTAGTAGCCCTATATTAGATGTGGTAATCTAAGTTTTAGTCACGTTTTGGCAGGGCTACAAATAAGGAACCTGAGTGATTTAGCGCATTTGCTTCCAAACCCGCTTGCTTCCCCTCACCCTTATAGACGTCAACGTGAGCCCCCATAATGGCGCCACCTCTGTCTTGAGCCACACACCAGGAAGTGGATTTTTTGCATTTATAGATAAAATTCATGCCAATAGGAATTACTTTGTGATCTGTTGCACATGATGCATGTGGCGTTAGAGGAATATTTTCTGAGCCATAAGGGCCGCCATCTTCTTTAGCAAAGAATACATAGCTTTGATCGCGATGTCGTAAGTCGTCGGCTTTATCGCGGTTAAGTGGATTATCTAGATATTGGCGAATTAGCTTTTCTGATGCGCCACTTTGTCTAATTTTTTTAGATACGTTACAGCGTAACTTTGCTTCATCATGACATTTAGGATCTTTAGCACAACGCTCCATTGTATCAAGGTTGCCACCACAGGTTGGGTCTTGTGCGCATTGGACTATACGACCAAGCATGGTGCGTGGCCTGCCATTGGAGCTTTCATAATTGATGCGAAATTTTTTGCCATCAAGAATTAATGAACCAGAGCCTTGAACCATTAAAAAAGCAAGATCATTTGGGTCTTTAACATAGCCAATGATATATTTTGGAGATAACGCTCCATGCTCAATTTCATGTCGGTCTGGCACTACAGAATATGTGCCATTGGCATTTTTCAGACAATATCCTCGCACCATTTTGGTAAGGGGATCAACGCCACAAAGAGGGGCTTTCAAATTAAATTTTTTGGATTCTGAAGTGGCGCTGACAACACCGGGATTACTATACAGAGGATATAAAAATGCGCCACCTCGTTTGGTGCGAGCCTCAATAGGGGCTGGCGCGTAATAAGCAGTAAATTGAAATTCTCCCCGTTTAAATCCAGCATGATTTTCAGGCCAGCCATCGCTTTTATACCAGTCAAATTCACTTTTGATACTCGATAAATATTTTTGAAAATTGCCTTGGGCGGCTTTTGCAAGAGCGAGCATTTTTTTGTTGGTATGTAGGCACCATTCTTGGCGCTTGAATTTACGACCAGCAATAGTTACTGCCTGGAATTCACCCTGGTTTTTATTGCAGTTTTCAATCTGGTTATTTAATGCTTTAATTACTTCCTCCATATTGCCTACGGGGTTATCTAATGGCAGCTCTGATGCTGAAATTTTATGAAATTTAAAGCGCAATACACCTGGTTCTTTGGCAGCCATTTTCTGTCTTGTGGTAAAGTCTACGAGCCTTCTAATATCTAAACAGCGCTGAATTGGATCAGCGGGGAGGACTGCTTGAGCGATCATGCTAAAAGTCATTAGGGCAATTATTAAAGCAGATTGAAACATTGGTATCCTTAGCCTAGCTATAATTGAGCTTTTGCCCAACCATTGATTTGAATTGATAACAAGGATTATATAGGCTATTGAATCAGTCATCAAAGAAATGAATTGAGCAAGCTTTCCTGAAGGCGGAAAATGAGTCGAGGTGGTCCTTTGTCATTATCCTTTCTTCCTCTGTTCCGCGGCTTATCCGCTGGATCCAGAAATTTTGTAATAAAACTGGATCTTGCAGACAAGACAAGCTGTGTGTTGAGCCCAATCCTTTCCTTTTTTTAGCGTTCTTATTCACTGATGATAGAAGTAGATGAGGAATTATTTTGTTTCAATAACAACACAAAGGGTAACATGAGAAGAAAACTCCACATGATAAACGCGAATGTATTGATGTATGAGAGCATTAGGGATTGTTTACCCAGCTCATTCAACAATAAGGCAGCAGCTTGCGGATCCGTGGCTTTAAGGTGCCAGGGGCGTAGATATTCCATTAATGCTGGATTATAGGGTTGAATGGAACTACCAATTTGATTCCATGCCATTTGAGTATGGCGGCTTAAGAACGTAATGGTAATAGAAATGCCAACAGAAGAACCTATGGTGCGCAATAGACTGTACAGCCCGGCTGCTTCAGCACGAGAAGAAACAGGTAAGGTTGAAAATGCGACAGAGGATAATGGAACGAAAATCAAGCCTAATCCAAATCCTTGGAGCATTAATGGCCAAATGAGCCAGGCTAGGCTAATGTCTTGGGAATAATGAGTGGTAATATAAACACCTGCTGCACTCAGTAACACTCCTATAGAAATTAACCATCGAGGTTGAATTTGATTAATGAATTTACCAACTATCATCATACTGAACATACTGGCAATCCCGCGGGGTGCCATGATTAATCCCGCGATTAAAACGGGATAATTCAGTAAGCCTTGTAACATTTGGGGTTGGATAACCATCGTTCCATACATACCTAGCCCTAAAACGGCAAGTAATATACTCGAAAGAACAAAATTACGATCTTGAAAAATAGAAAGATCAAAGAGAGTATTGGATTTATTTTTTAAACTGTATGTTATGAATCCACACAAACTGATGAGACCTAAAAATGTAGCGGTGCGAATATCCAAAGCCGCAAACCAATCCATCTGATTACCACGATCAAGAACATATTGAATGGAACCTACCGCCAAAGCAATGAGTATCATGCCAACCCAATCCATTTTGCGTTCTTTTTTAAGTGTATCAGGGACAAAATGGAATACCATCAGCGCTGCAGCAATCCCGAATGGGATATTGACATAAAATGTCCATCGCCAACTGGCGATGTCTGTAAGATACCCACCAAGCGACGGTCCTAAAATAGGGCCGACCATGACCCCCATACCCCAAATGGCCATAGCCTTACCACGTTCGTTATCCGGAAAAATATCGGCCAATATGGCTTGGGATAAAGGAACTAATCCAGCACCAAAAATTCCTTGAAGCAATCTGAATACGACCATTTGCACGATAGAGGTTGCCGCACCACATAAAGCAGAAGTGACGGTAAACCCTATAATGGATAAAAGAAGGTAGGGTTTTCTGCCAAACCTATCCGTAAAATAACCGGTTAAAGGCATGAAAATGGCTGAAGCTACCAAATAACTGGTTAAAGTCCAAGTTATTTCATCAGGGCTTGTTCCTAATGAACCCTGCATATGGGGCAGTGCGACATTGACAATGGTCGTGTCTAATACTTGCATCAAAGTAGCGGCCATGATAGCGATGGTGATTATCCAGCGTCGTGAGGCTGGTAAAGTATCCGATGGATGATTCATGAGGTTTTGCTCACTTGAGTCTCCTGCTCGGACTGTAAATCGATGGTTACTTTGGCTGAAGTTCCCAAGCGTAAAGGATATTGGGAATCTGGTTTCATAATTTGAATGCGGACAGGGACGCGCTGTGTCACTTTAACCCAGTTTCCAGTAGCATTCTGTGGCGGCATTAATGAAAACGCAGTTCCGCTTCCACCGCTAATGCTGTTCACAACCCCAGTAAATTTTTTATGAGGGTACATATCAATTTTAATCATTACCCGTTGGTTTTTTTGGATGTGTTCAAGTTCTGTTTCTTTAAAATTAGCATCGACCCAAAATGTGGCATTATCAATCATCGCAAACAGGGGTTGGTTTTCTGAAACTATATTTCCCACCCTAAGAGACAGGTTGCTAACCAAACCACTTGTTGGTGCAACCACACGGGTATAAGATAGCCTCAGTTTGGCTTCTTTGAGTTTTGCTTCTGAAAGTTTTAGGGCTGCTTTAGCGCTTTTAAGCTTTGCTTTAACATCATCTCCTCTTTGAAGAGACATCACCTCGTTCCTGACTAACTCTCTGGTGCGAATCGATGTGGCTTTGGCATGTTGTAGATTGGTCTTGTCAATTAGATATTGCGCCTTAGCTTGCTCTACTGCTACTTCAAAAGGAGTCCGATCTAACTCAAACAGTATTTGACCTTTTTCAACAAATTGATTGTTATCTACATAGAGATGTTTTACCTGGCCGGTTACTCGTGGTGCAATTTGTACGATGTTGCCATTAATATAGGCATCTTCTGTGCTGACATAGTGTTGAGAAAGCAACCAAAAGTATAAAGCGGCCAACGCCATCAATGTGACACTACCTGCGATTAGAAAACGTTTCCATTGAAGCATTCCGTGGCGCAACTTAGGGATTATCGATTTTTTGATGCTTGTTGAATTATTCATAAGATTCCTCGGCGGTTTTCTTAATTTTTTGTAGTGTGGCAATACATACTTCTAATTCTGCTTTAGATAAAGGGGCGAGTAATTCCTGAGAGAGTTCATCTGCGGTATTTTGTATCTGGCCAATAGTCAATGTCGCTTTTTCAGTAAGACAGATTACTTTGACGCGGCGATCGTGGGTTGCATCCTGGCGAATTACCCATCCCTCTTTAGTCAAGCGGTCAATTAAACCGACAACAGTCGGTGCTTCAAGACCTAATTTTTTGGCAAGCTGAATTTGGGTTAGGGGAGCGTTTGTAATTGAGAGAAGAAGCAAAGCGCGCCACTTTGCCTGGCTGAGCCCTAACGGTTTTAAACGCTTATCAAGTAAATTTCGCCAAGCTGCTGCGGTTTCATATAATACCATAGGGAAATTTTTCATAGTTCATAACCTGTTCATTACTGAGTTTATTTTTATCCTTCTCTAGGGAATTGGAAACAGACCCTATTTCTTCATGATAAATAATTATTCGTTTTTCAAGGGTGGAGTCCCCCGCCTAATGCAAGATACAATTGAATCGTATCTTGATATCTTTGTGCTTGAGCATTGACATAACCCAAACGCGATTGCGCATACAATCGTTCTGCATCAAGAACTTCTAAAACGCCAACTACGCCTGCAGTAAAGCTTAACCTTGCTATACGAAGAGACTCTTTAGCGGTTAACATGGCTTTCTTTTGTAATGCGAGTTCTTCTGCATCGTGTTTTAAGGCATACAATAAGTTACTCACTTGATAAAATGCTTTAAGTACAATTTCTTGGTATTGTGCAAAAGCTGATTGGTATGCATGGATTGAGGCACGTCGTTGTGCTCGCAGTGTGCCTCCAGAAAAAATGGGTGTTGTCAAATTACCTAAAAGACTCCATGCATTAGGAGAAATACTTAATGGTGCTCCGGGAATTACTCCTTCCTGTAAGAGTGTGGCAGAGAGGGTAATATTGGGATAAAGATGCGCTGTAGCGATTCCAATATCGGCACTGGCAGCATGCAGACTGGCTTCAGCAGCGAGAATATCTGGTCTTTTATGGGCAAGCTCTGATGGCAGTTCTAATGGCAATTTTTTAGGCAATGTAAAATCTTTTAAATGAAAAATTAAAGAGTGTGAATGGGTTGGTATTGTGCCTAAAAGAACATTAAGCTCGTTTTGTGCAACATGTAATTGTTGATAGAGGGAGGGCAATAAAGTTTCATCATTGGTTAGCTGGCTTTGCGCACTTAAAACATCACTTCGAGAAGACGAGCCCACAGTAAATGATTTTTGAATAAGCTGTAAATTTTTCTCGTCATCTTGGATGATGTCCTTAAGTACATCGATTCGTGCCTTTATTGTAGCAATGGTTAAAGATGTTGTTGCGATGTTACCTGTCAAGGTCAAAAATGCTGCATCCAGCTCATGTTGTTGATATAAAGCCAAGGCTTTTCGTTTTTCAATCGTTCGACGTATTCCACCAAAGACATCGAGCGTATATGAAGCGTTAGGGCCTATTTGATAATAGGAAAAAGGTTCGATCCTGAGATTAACCGGTCCGAATGTTGCAGGACCATATTGTTGCCTTCCAATGCCCGCATTGACCCCCGCTTGTGGCCATAATTGTCCTTGGGAGGCTGAAACCAACTCCTTGGCTTGCGCTAAAGATTCTCGCATGGCAGTGAGCGAATAATTACGCTTGATGCCTTGCTCCATAAGACCATTGAGTGTTGCTGAATGAAATTCCTTCCACCAAGTTAGTGATGTTTTTTTATTCAACTCTATGTGTTGACTCCCAAATTGAGAGGTCGATTTGGAAGTGTAGGTTTGTTTTATTATTGGCGAAGGACTTACAAAGTCAGGGCCAACAGTGCATGAACATAAGGCTATCGTCCCTATGAACCCAATCAATGTTTGATAAGTGGGTTTCATATAGTTCACCAATCGGAGTAAAAAACAACAAACGGGGGATTTTTTATGCAATAACCGAGTGTAATGCCACATATGCAAACCAATTAATAAACTAATGATTAGCATGCTAACATAATTTAAAATCTCCCGATAGTAGATGAAGGGGCGTATTAATTTCATGAGGCAATTTAGCACCATTTTTAAATTGAAGTTCAAAGAATTTTTCTTCAAGAATCTTGTCTATTGACTATAAACTTTATCAGCCGGTGTTTTAAATCCAACAGCTGGGTCAGATGCCATATTGTAACTGCGTTATTTTCAACATTCTTAAGAGATGGGTTTGTAAAAGTAACTACAACTGCCTGTGAGATATCAACATTATTATATTATGTGAAAGTATTCTAATGCTCTATTAAATAAGGAGGGGCGTAATAAACGGTTGTGGGCTTTGGGTGAATAAAAATGAAAATTGGTTCCTAAGTCAGTGTTACTAACAGATAAATATCTTTAAGTTGTATTTAAAATACATCTTATATTATAATCATGTTAAATAACTCTCTCTCAAAGGAGTATTTCATGTCAGCAATTCATAAGCCTGCTAAAACCTTCAGTGATAAAATTGCCTTTGGTCTAGTGAAGTTTTTCCGTTTTTTTGCAGATACTTTTTTTCAAAAACGCTATGGAAATAGAGCTATAGTACTTGAAACGGTTGCTGCAGTACCTGGTATGTGGGGGCTGCGCTGTTACATCTGCGTTGCTTAAGAAAAATCAAAAACGATGAGGGTTGGATTAAAACTCTATTGGATGAGGCGGAAAATGAACGGATGCATTTAATCACGTTTATGTATATTGCTAAACCTAATTGGTTTGAACGATTCATTATTTTTGTAGCTCAGGCTATTTTCGTAATTTTATATTTATTAATGTACGTCCTTTCTTCAAAAACAGCACATCGCTTTGTAGGGTATCTTGAGGAAGAGGCTGTTGTCAGCTATACCCATTATTTGCAAGAATTGGATGAAGGGCGAATTGAAAATGGTCCTGCTCCTGATATTGCTAAAAATTATTGGAGCTTGGCTTGTGATGCGCGATTACGTGATGTGCTGTTGGCAGTTCGGGATGATGAGGCAGAACATCGGGATGTCAATCATCAATTGGCTGATAAACTAGCAAGCGAGCGCACCCTTCTAACTAGATTGGAACCTGAATTGACTAACGATAAAACGAATATCACTCATAATCAGAATTAAAAGGTGGGTTACGATGCCAGAATATAATGAATTGGTGTGCTACAAACAAATCGAAATTGACACTCATGGGAAACTGAAATTTTTTCTTGAAAAGCACAGTACGAAAGAAGGCACTTGGGGTAAGCTTTCACTCCGAGAAGGAGCAATTGATTTTGTATTTTTAAATGGTCAAGGACATGAATTATCACGTACACGGATCGATCAAAAACACCCTCAATTGCTGATCCACCCGGCAGCATGGCATAAGATCATTCCTGTTAGTGACTCATTTAATGCAACTCTTGAGTTTTATTGCATGCCCCAACGTTATTTCAATAAGAAATACGGATTAGGTTCGGTACATAGTGATCTGGTTTCTATTTATCAAACTTATTTATACCACCTACAGTGCTCTTCGATTTTAGATGTAGGCTGTGGTTCAGGTAGAAATTTGCTGTATTTGGCAAAGATGGGGCATCTTGTTAGAGGCATTGATCATAATCAAGCAGCATTAAATACGATTCAAGAGATAGCTCAAAAAGAACAGCTATCAAAGGTTTATACGCAATTATGTGATTTAAATCAACCTATTACACTTGAATCAGAACGCTATGATTTAGTGTTATCAACGGTTACACTGCAATTTTTAAATCCGCAACGTATTCCAGATTTGCTTATGGAGCTTCAAGGGATGACCAAGAAGGGAGGATATCATTTTTTAGTAGTTCCTATTCAATCAGAACTTTATTCATTGCCTGACTTCTTCACCTATGTGCCGCAAAAGGAAGAACTCTATCATTTCTATCAAGACAGCGGATGGTCTCTACTCGAATATAAAGAAGCGGTGGGGCATCTACATAAACAGGATGAATTGGGACGACAGATTTCAGGTCTTTTTGGTCTCTTACTTGCGCAAAAAATAATATAATCTATATCTATATAACAAACTTAGGGCTCCTTTCTAATGACTTCTGTAATCTTGTTTTATACAACTAAAAACACATCATGCAACCATTATCCAGCAAAGTAATTTGCTCAGGGCCAAACCCACTGGACCTCTCTTAACTAAACTTTGTTTCTTGTTTGATGTTCAATAAAGCAGACAAATCATTTGGATTATGCAAAATATCGGCCAAAGTGTAGCGTTTTAAAACCTCCATAAATGCAGTCTGGGCTTCATGTAAAATACCCTTTAATTTACAGACAGGAGCAATACAGCAGTTGGCTTTTTCTTTATTAAAGCAAGGCACTAAATCAAAATGAGGTTCTAGTTGAACAATGAGTTGGCCTAAATTAATCGTTTCGGGTGGTACCGCCATTAAGATGCCGCCACCCTTACCACGGCTGGTTTTAATGAGCCCAAGTTTAGCTAAATTATGAATGATTTTAACCATATGGTTGGTTGAAATGATATAGGCATTAGTAATGTCTTGAATGGTACATGATTCCTTACGAAGGGCGATATAAATCAAAGCGCGTAATGAGTAATCAGTGAATTGCGTGAGTTGCATCAATAACTCCTAATATTGGTTGACTTGCATTATTTCTTTTTATAAGATGCATTGCAAATACATCTTTAAGGAGTCACCATGTCTGTATCATTATTTGATCGTCTTGGAGGTCAAGAAGCAGTCAATGCCGCAGTGGATATCTTCTATCGAAAAATGTTAATGGATGAGCGCGTGAGTCATTTTTTTGATGACATTGATATGGAGCAACAAATCTTAAAACAAAAAGGTTTTTTAACGATGGTATTTGGAGGTCCCAATAAATACAGTGGAAAAAGCATGCGTGAAGGGCATGCCCATTTGCTCCAGCGCGGATTAAATGACGTACACGTAGATATTGTAATTGAACATTTAGGTGCAACTCTTAATGAATTAGGGGTTACAGCAGAAGATATTGAAGGAGTAGCTGCTATTGCCAATGGTGTTCGAGCTGAAGTATTGGGGCGCTTATGAGTACCATCGATTTTAATAATCAATCGTATCGCTTAGCCCCACAGGAAAATGTGTTAGATTGCCTTTTACGCCATGGCGTGGATTATCCTAATTCCTGTCATGCAGGGATTTGCCAGTCTTGCCTAATTAAAGCCAAAGATGGTGTGGTTCATTCATCTTGGCAGGAGGGACTACCCGAAACTCTGAAAACTCAAGGTTATTTTCTAGCTTGCCGAGCACAACCAGAAACAGCGCTTCATGTAGTTGCGCCGGATAGCGCTGAATGTGAAGTAAGTGCAAAAATAATAGATCTTAAACTGCTTAACTATAATGTGATGCAAATTAAACTTGGGGTAGATAATCTGCAATCCTGGATCCCTGGCCAATATCTTAGCTTGATTAATCCTGAAGGCACGATACGAAGTTATTCAATTGCCAATATCCCGATGCAAGAAGGATTTATTGAATTACATGTTAAAATTTATCCAGGCGGGAGTATGGGACAATGGCTGATGAAAGGGACGACAAAATACACGGAAGTAAAACTTAGAGGTCCTTTTGGCCGTTGTTTTTATCATAATCCAGAGCAATTAGCCTTTGATATGCTGTTAGCGGGAACAGGCACAGGGCTTGCGCCACTTATTGCCATTATCAAAAGTGCTCTAAGCCAGAATCACCAGGGACAACTTTCCTTGGTTCATGGTGGTCTTACCGAAGAGGATATTTATTACCGAGAAGAATTGGAAATGCTAGCAACGGCATTTCCTTCTTTTGTTTATGACCCTTGTGTGCTTCAAAGTCAGGGACATTATCCTGAAGCTTCTGTAGAGAAGCGTGCATTGATTCATCTAAATCATCCGAAAGCTACACGGGTTTATGTCTGCGGCCCTAAAGAGACAACTAATAAATTGAAAAAACAAATTTTTCTTGCTGGTGTGCCTTCTCAGGCCATATTAAGTGATGTATTTTTGTGAGAGTCATTTTATTATAATTAATAAATACTCATGGAGTGAAACAATAACTCAAAATAGAAGGGCAGTGCTCTTAGTATGCGTAGCCTGAGTTGTTCGCAACCAGGTTTTGCGCGTGCTTATCTAAGTTACTGGACAAATTTAGATGTATTTACCTTGACAATGAAAGCAATCATTAGTTTCGGTTTTCAGATAAAAACTGTCCTTTATTTTTCCTCTTTCTTTTCTAACTTGTGGCCATCTAGATGTCGTTCATGGCGTTCATTTTCTTGTTTTTCTATTTGCTTTTCTTTTTTTGTCCTTCCGAATTTAATGCGATTTTCAGAAGCTTTTTTTTCATCTTCTAAACGATTTTTAGTTTTTCTTTTTTTATTAAGATTTATCACGTTCGTCATAGCACACTCTATTATGTCATGTTGTTTATACTATAGCGCATAAATCGTGCGCAAATCACCTAAATAAACAAATACATCAAACTCTACTAAAGATAAATCCGCATAGAATTTCATTTTTATAAGGTTATGTATTCCCTGAGTGCCTTGATAACAAGTAGTAAATGGGTTAAATTGATTGAGTTCACTTTAAAATTTCAGGTTAAGAAGCAGTGAGTAAGAATAATTTTCAAGATAAAATTATTGCCTTTCTTCTGATTTTTACAGTAGTTACGACGCTTATCTTAAGTTTAATTCCTCCAATTGCACAGCCTTTGACCTATCATGATTTCGCAGATAAGCACACTCTATTTTTTATTAATAATTTTTCTGATGTGATGTCTAATCTAGTCTTTATTATTGTGGGCTACTTAGGCCTCAAAACCATTTACCGGCCTTCCAAGACTCAATGCGAACTCATTCCAGAAACAAAATGGGCCTATTTTCTTGGGTTTATCGGCACCATCTTAACAGGCTTTGGTTCAGCCTATTACCATTTACATCCAGATAACGTTACACTGTTTTGGGATCGAGTTCCTATGGGAATTCTCTTAATGTCTTTTTTTGCCGCAATCTTTATAGAACGAGTCCATCGCTCGATTGGTTTTTATTTATTATTACCACTTATTGCTATAGCAACTCTCTGTACCTTGCAGTGGGAACTTAGCGAGCGATGGGGGCAAGGAGATATGCGCTTATATATTTGGTCACAGGGTTATCCTTTAATCATGCTCGTATTCATTTTATTATTTTTCCCTTCACCGTATACGCGCAATTACTCTATTACAATGGGTCTTATTTTATTTGGTTTAGCCAAACTCACTGAGAGCTTAGATAAAATGATTTATCATGTAACATCTAAAGCAATAAGCGGACATACTTTGAAGCATTTGCTGGCTGCTGCCGCTGTTTATGCCCTTGTGCATTATGTAAAATACCGTCAATCCAGAACGTTTGCTTCTATTCCTAATTCCTGACAAGATGAGTCGTTGCGGTGCCTGATATCAGACATAGCTCGATAATCAGGTTCAGTGCTAATATGAGATACCGAACCTTCACCGACCTACGATGGGTTGCGTGCATCATTATGAATCCTTCTTCTCCCTAATGTTCGATATATTATGAACGACGCGCCGTTTGTATAGCTGCTACGAGCAATGATGTATTTCTTTACAATGGCATTAATACGCTAATTATGTGTGAGAGGGGGGTGACAAATAAAGTTATTGTCACATGCTATAATTATCATGAGACATATACGCACGATGTATTCTTACTAATTCCTTCTTTTTTAATAGTGGGTCGAACCAATGAGTCATATGTTGTTAATGAGCTTTGATGATAGTAATTTCATGAAATTAAATCGTACGCTTAATCGATTCATGGAGTATTCTTTTGATTTAATTAAAAAGTCGAGCATTCGTTTTTGTTATATCGGCACAGCCGGTAACGATAAGTTGATCGAGCGTGCTTTCTTTACTCGATTTGTTCGTGCAAAATTTGGAAAAAGTGCCATTACGTCAGAGTTAGTCTTGACAAAGTCACAGTTAACAAAGGAGCAACTTGAAACCCATCTTATTCAACAAGATATACTTTTTATTGGGGGCGGCAATACAGAAAAAATGTTGGAAATATGGGAAAAATCGGGATTTATTTTTGTCCTGAATAAATTGAAATCCGAAAAACGGTTACCCATTTTAGCAGGCGTAAGTGCTGGTGGAATGTATCCTTTTCATTCGGGATTAAGCGATGCTACACCTGGGCAATATAAAGCATTGCCTTGCTTAGGTTGGTTTAAAGAAAGCTTTTGTCCGCATGCTAATTCGAAAAAAAAATCGCTTTGCGTTTATAGTAATAATGAATATCTAGAACGCATGGATGCTTACATTTTTGCTGTGAAACAAGGGCTATTACCATCAGGTTTTGCTGTGCCAGATGATTGTATGCTCCATTTTGAGAATTTTAATTTAGTGCGGGTTATTTCATCATTGAAAGATAATAAATGTTACTATGTGACTCATGAAAAAGTTACTGACTTAGATACAGTTTTTACCGTTAATGCAAGTGATCCGAATATTCGTCTAGAATGTTGGAGCACGTTATTTAAGTACATAGATTATTTCAAACAATGCGCGGTAAAATTACATAGGAGCTAATGGATTGCAAAGCTGTTTGGAAGCACGACATATTTTAACTGCTTTAACTATTTAAACTCACTCTAATGAGCACGAGTCAATTAATTCTAATAAATTGAAACCAATAACATTGCGAAATTCAGATCTTAAATTACCTGATATTATGAGATATGATTTACCATATTCATCGCGCTCAAACCAAATATTTAATACATTTTTTTCAACTAACTTATCACCATGATACGCCTTAAATGGCTTTTGCTTAAACCCAAAAAATTTTGTTTCCGAGTTATCATAAATAAAATGATTCATGATATTGATATTAACAAAAAAACTATGTTTTTTACGTGCCAAAAAAACTCGACCAAACATCAATAAAATTTCATAATTTAATTTATATCTATAAAAAATACGCGTATATATTTTTGCGAAAAGTTTTATAAAAAAATTACTGAGTTTTTTATTTTTCCAATCTTTTTGCAAAAGAAAAGCAATTTTTATTATAGCGGGGCATGATTGGTAATAATAATTTTCAATTCGCGAATTCTGTACTTGCTTTGCCAATTTGAGCAAGGTTGTCGATTGATTTAAGTCAATTTTAATCACATCATTTCGAACAAAAAGTCCTACCGCATTATCATAGGTATCACTTTCACGAATTGATTTAACAAAATTAATGACTGCTATTTTATTTTTACCATGTACATAGGGAGCCAAAATAGCACCAGTTGCTGCTGTTAAGGTATCTCCAATACCGACTCGGTTTTTTTTGCAAAAACGATGTAAGCCTTGCAAGGTATTTTTTGGTATCTCAAAATAAGTAGTGCACGATGAATTCATCCTACTTAAAATTTGATTTCGTGGAAAAACCAGTAAGGGAATATTTTTTAAATAATTATCCCAGAAGTCGATATTTTTTGATAAGTTTTTACTAAAATCTCGTTGTTCACGTAGAATATAATCGTAAAAAGCTAATTCTTGTTTCCCGACTGTCTCAGATTCTTTCTTATGCTCAATATATGTGTGAGACATCTCATGCAACACAATTTCCGCTGATATTTCATCGCTGATAAAATGAGATAACGCAATTTGTATTTCACAAGAATTATTTCCGAGTTGGAATAATTTAAATAGGATTAATGGCAATCTATTCTTCCACCTTCGATTTTCTAATTCATCTAACGATACATGTAACTCGTGTTCTTGTTCTTCTAATTTCAAGCCGCTAATGTCCTTTTCAATGACTTTAAGCTGAAGAATATTTTTCTGTGGGTATTGCAAAGGGGAATATCTTGCTATGCGATAGCATAGAATTGGATGATTTTTACATAATAATTCAAAAACACTATCTAATTTCTTTTTATCCAAATTCCCAGCTATCCGTTTTCTGGTCACGATATTGGATATGTTCGACTTGGGGTAAAATAATCTCATTAACCAGAATAAAAATTGTAATTCACTTAATGGCATTGCCTTTAAAGGTGGCGGACGGTGATTTCCATTTTCATCATCGGAAATATCTGCTGCATTATTGAGGGCACCAGCAAGATGAGCAATCGTTCCTGTATTATACAAATCCTGTAATAAAATATTTTTATGAGTGATTTTTCGAATCTTTGTAATCAATCGGGCTGCTGATAATGAATTGCCACCTAAATCAAAAAAATTATCATCGATACTTATATGCTTTAAATTTAATGTTTCTAACCAAATTTTTTTAAGCATGATTTCAATTTCATTTCGTGGTTTTATAATTTGGTTCGATTCATTAGCTCCAGGTTCAGGTAATTTATGGATATCTAATTTACCACTTGCGGACAATGGAAACTCATCTAAAATTACAAAAAATGCGGGTACCATATAATCAGGCAATTGATTTTTTAGATAATCACGCAAATCATTTGTATTTAATTTTGCGGACTTTTTGGGAATGCAATAGGCAACCAATTGTTTTTCTTCAAACTCTTCACGCTCTGATCTTGCTAAAATAACAACATCTTGGATACCCGTATATGATGCCAAACATTTTTCAATTTCACCAATTTCAACTCGGAATCCTCTAATTTTAATTTGATGATCTTTTCTTTCAACAAACTCAATAGTTCCATCTTTTAAATAGCAACATAAATCACCTGTTTTATACAATCTACCTGAGTTAAAAGGATTTTTAACAAATTTCTTCTCAGTTAGTTTTTTTTTATTTAAGTATCCCTTAGCAATACCATCTCCCCCTATATATAATTCCCCCAAAGCACCCACAGATACTGGTTGCATATTTTTATCCAATATAAACAACTTCGTATTTAATGCAGGCTTTCCAATGGGAATTCGATGCTCATAGTGATCAATATTATGTTCATCAATGATAATCCATGATGATGCAACAGTGGCTTCCGTAGGACCATATTCACAAAATAGTTTATGTTTTGGAAATTTTTTTAACCAATCTTTGATATCTTTTGCTAACAAAGTCTCACCACCAAAGATGATGTATTTTAAATCCAGCATCTTTTTCTCGTTTAATACAATGCCATTGATTTGTCTGAAATGACTTGGTGTGATTTTAATGATAGAAACATGGGCATCCTGCAAATGCTTTAAATATAAATAGGGATCCCTTCTATCAGTTTCAGCACAAATGGCTATTTTTATTCCTTTTAACAAGGGAAACAAAGTACATGTCACTGAAAAATCGAATGAAATGGAAGATGAAAAATCAAAAGTATCTTCCGAGGAAATTGAAATGCTTTTACCAAACCAATGCACGAAATGATTTACATTACGATGTGTTATCATGACGCCTTTAGGTTTTCCAGTCGAGCCGGAAGTGTAGATTACATAAGCTAAATCGTTCGTTTTATTAATATGCTTCGGATTGGTAGTAGGGTATGTGGCCAACTTTGATTCAATTGCGTCCCAATAGATCATTTGAAATGTTGTCATTTCCTCAAATTGATTCGCCAGTTGAGAGTGAGTAATTAGAATTTTTGCACGTGAATCTGATAATATATCTTTTTGACGTCGAACAGGGTTGTTTGGATCTAATGGGATATAAGCACCTCCTGATTTTAAAATTCCCAAGATACCGATTAATAATTCAAAACAAGGCTCCATGCAGATTGCGACTAAGGTATTTTGTTTAATTCCTATTTCTCTTAAATGATGTGCTAATTGATTGGCTTGATCATTAAGAGCTTTGTAGGTAAGTGTCTTCGATTTATAGATCAACGCTATGTTATCTAATACCTTTGCAATTTGTTCTTCAAACAATTCGGGTATGATTTTATCATAAGGATATTTAGAGTCAGTTTGATTCCATTCTTCTAAGATTTTATATTGTTCCTCCAAACTCATATCCATTGATGATGAGGTCATGCATAAGCTCCATAGTGATAGGTAATGAATTGCGCATATATACTACATATTATCCTTGATGCACTCTTATCTTTAGTTAATGTCTTGATTGTTAATTTTAGCACAAGAAGAGTGTCAGCCTCTCCGGAATGGAGCAATAGGCACCAAGTTAAATACTCGTGTTCTATTATCCCGAGCCGTAATAAGCGTCTAATTTAGCCTATAATTTAGAGAAACACTTGAGAATGCCAATATGAAGCTTGTTACTCTTTTCCAATATGTTTTTGCAGATAGGGGAATTATAGACGTAAGTAATATTCCTGAAAATGCTGAAAAAACAAAGTTAGTACAGTTAAGGATTGAAAAAAGATCAAAAGAGATTAAGAAAGAATTTGAATTTATTTTAAAAGATGAAAATCTTTCACATCACTTTCGTACGATGCTCCTACAACTCAATACGCCTAATTCCTTGAGCTTAGCAAAAATTTTGTTTGATCCTAAGGAACTTCAAGCACCCAGCTCTGTGGAAAACGCTGTGATTCCTACAGATGACAAACTGCGAGAAGTATTTAAAGAAAAAAATGATTTATACGGATATTTTGCTCCTAATGATTTGCAAGCATTCCAGCGCTTTTCTGCTATTTATAAATTGCTACAACTAGCATCAACCTATATAAATTGTGATAATAGTAAACCAGAAGAACTTTATGAGTGTGCCTATAAAGCTTTAGTATGTTTTGGCAACTTAAAGAACCAAACCGATTTAACCATGTTAGAAAGTATAGAAAAATTTCTTCTCACAAAACAAGCAAGTCAAGCAGCAAATAAATCCTTACCTTCCCTTATGGATCTACAAATAGGTAAAAAAAATGGCATTCATTATGAAGAATGGACTCAATTTATCCAAAAACATGGCATTAAAGCATTAAAATTTTTTAAAAGGGCACAAGATATAGAGGATAAATTAAAGAGAGTTCCTGCGACACTCGCGGAAGCATTTGATGCATTGGCTCAAGCTGATTATAAACGCTACAGTGAGGATCCTGAGCTTGCTAAAGTCTGTGAGCAATATAATGTTCCAGAAACTGTATTCAATAGATGTCTTGACTTAGATTTAAAAAAAATATGGAAAACAAAAGATAATTTACCGGACATTATTGTTAATGGTTCAGATCGTGAGATAAACCAATCCGGATATTATTTAGTTAAATTACCGATCAAGGATCCTCGTTCTTTAATTCTTGGGTATATTACCAATGATTGCCAGTCTATTGGGAGCAAAGGAGAACCTTGCGTACTCGATGGAATTAGTTCGGAGCATGATGGATTTTATGTGATGCTCAAAAAGAAAGACCCCAAAAAGGAGGTCTCGCCATTATTGCACGATAACACCATTGATTATGATAACTTTGAAATCGTTGGTCAAGGATATGCTTGGCTTACTATGAGTGGAAATCTTACCATTGACTCCTGGGAAAATGCACGGCAGAAAGATGATGAAGTTGCCGTGGCAATGCTTAAAAAATTTAGCCAAATGGTTATTTCCCAAAGTAAAGGAAGTATAGTACAAGTGGCTACGGGCAGAAATAGTCCACGAACTCCATCTGCATTTAGTAAGGGTCCTGCCTTGAAGTATGCAGAAATAATGGAGGAAGGAACACAATATAACGACTCTAAAAGTCAAACTCTCATTGCTGTAGATACTGAAAAAATCGAGGATATTAAAAGCGAGCTACTTTTCCAGCTGATTGAGAATGCTGAGTTTGATAATACAAGAACGTTACAGAGTTTAATAGGAACAATTTATTCTCAAAAACAAAATAAGTGGATAGGGAGCTTGTTACTAAATTCCACTAGTTTGGATTGGCACTCAGAAGACATACTGTCTACCGTTTATTCATGTGTTGGGCTGGATGATAGTGGGGGCGTGATTACTTGGAAGGCATTGTTTTTGTTAGAGGAAGCTGCTTTACTCAATAATGACTCATTTCGACAAATTACTGCAGATAAATGGCTGGCTAGAAGTGTTTGCGAAGCAATCATTGCCTTAGATAACGCGCATCTATTAGAGCATAAAAATTTTGCAATCATCATCAAGATAAGTCAGGATCAAGTTCTAAATAAAGATAACGTTTTAGCGAATATATCTCGAAGTGTTATTCGACTTTCTCGCGCTAATATTCATTTAGATAACGATGGCTTTGAAGCTTTAGCAAATGCCTATTTACTTGCTGAAAAATCGAGAAAAAATTTCAGGGAAGAGATCCTCACTATGGTAATTACTTTAAAAACAAACTTTGATGTTACCTTAGATGGTCTTACATTTAAAAAGCTGCTAGATAATGAAAAATATGCACCTGAAATCCTAACTCTGTTTGCTATGGCAAAAGAATATAAATTGAATGTGCTCGATAACGGTGTATATAAAAATATTATAGAAAATGCTCCTTACATATCCGAACTTAATAAGATAATTCCTGAACTAGCGGCAATAAATATTCTTGATGACTCTATTTTTCAATCGTTAATCAATCATGCAAAAGATAGTCCTTTCATTTCTGATGTCATCTTATTATTGAGCGAACAAAATATATTAGATGAAGAGAATTTTAAGCAATTAATGCAATATACCCTCTTTGCTGAGGAGATTTACGATGCTTTAGATCCACTTAAAGAGCGAGGCATATTAGATAGAGAGAAAGCTCAATTTATTTTGGAACATCATAATAGCGCTCAATATTTAGGGAAAATTTTTGCAAAATTAGACGAAGTTGATTTATTAGATAATGACAATTTCAATTTACTAAAGCCTTGCGTTTCCTCTTTAGAAGAGTTAAGTAAGATTATTTCCTTGCTTGAAAAATACGATCTTTTAGATAAAGATAATTTTTTATTAGTAGTAGAAAATCATTCTGCTGCAAAAGATACATTAGAGTCTTTGAAAAAATTAAAAGAAGGCCATATTTTTGATGATAGTCATTTTAAAGAAGTGATGAAAAATATTCCAAATAAGAGTGTACTTCGCAAGGAACAGGAGCCTGTTTTACCCAGCGTATCTGCTAAAGAAACGCTACAAAAGTTAAAAAGCACCGACACTAATGAGGAGCTTACACCAGAATTTAAAGTATAAAATGAGCAGCAATACAATTCACCATCGCTGTAATTTTAGGTAATTTTAAATCCTAAAGTACAAGGTAATGAAGATCTACATTCAGCCTAATTACTACACTGTTTACACCCTTGCGAACGCACCCTACTCGCCTGATGAGATCGCTTTTTGTACAAAGAATATGCGACATCAAATTTCGTATAAATTTAAATAATTAAAACCTTAGTCCCAGGATTGGCTTTTACCCAATTAGCCACATACTCGATATAGTTATTTTTGCCAACAGCAATGCATCCACGCGTTGAGTAGGGTAAGTTGTTTAACCAACTAAACACTCTCGATGACTGAGATGGTCCATGGATCCCTACATCTCTGCCTGTATATCCTGCAGCTAATTGTTTTCTAGTCGGATAGAGAATGGGAATAAAAACTTTAAATTGATTGGATTTTCTTGGATGAGCTAATCCATATAAACCAATTGGAGTTTTATTATCACCCGCATGTTTTTTACCAACGCCTTTATATCCGAGAGCTACTTTAAAACTCTTAATTACAGTACCGTGTTTACAAATATTTAAAATTTGCTTTGTGGTGTGTACATTAATTCCGTTTGATAAAGGACAAGTTGCAGTACTAGCGAATAAAGTGGCAGGAAAAAAAATAGAGATCATTAAAAAAATAGCTTTCATTTTCATATAAGTAGACTAATATTATTGAAATTGGCTAATAATTATTCCATAGTATTACCTATATTCATAGGGTTAGCAGGTTAAATTTTCACCAAAAGTCATAGCGAGAAACTTTTTTGGAGCTTATTCTATTACTTTAAACAGCGATTACATCGATTACTCATGCGAAAACATCGCACTGCAAAGCAGTGTATGCGTTTAATACCCCTCTGAAAGAAAGCTCTTTTGAGTCACGAAAGACTTTAGGTAAACGTTATATCAATGGCGTGAAGGAAGTGGTTAGAATGTGGCGGTTTACTAAAAGCAACGGCATTACGAAAGAGTTCCATCGAAAGATGAGGCTGATTCAGCGTCGTGCCTATGGGTTTAGAAATTTTGAAAACCACAGGTTAAGAGTTCATTACTTAGCCTGAATGCCACACCCACCATCAACATTAATAACCAGCTGTCAATTGCTTATACATCCATTGCTTAGCTAGAAGCACGGATAAGAAGTACAGGGGTAGTAGCAATGCGCATCACATGCTCTGCCACGCTACCCAAAAAGAAACGACTAAATCCTTTTCTGCCATGAGTACCTAGAACCAATAAATCTGCAGGCCATTCTTTCGTAGCCTCTACAATTACTTCAGAAACTCTACCTTGCAATTGCCTTAATTCAAGAAGGGTTGTTTCAACTTTAATAGGTACCTGATTTTCGATTAATTGTGTGGCCTTGTTTAAAATATCTTGTCCTTCCTTTTTTAATAGAGCAAAATATGAAGCATAATCAAACCTCGGACCACCGTAATAAACTAAAGATCCATCAACGACATGGATAACCTTCAATTGGACCTCTTGATTTTTTATTAATTTGATGACTTCTTCTGTAGCAGAAATAGATGTATCACTACCATCAATTGCTAACATTATCTTTTTATAAAACATGATAATTCCTTATCCATTAGAGGAAGAAAGAGTTAGCTCTCACTAAATAGTTCTGTTCTGGATGATACGTCAAGCCTATAGCACGTTGTAGAAGAGGAATTTTCATAAGCTTTTGATACACTTCCATGTCCATTAACCTAACTCCTTAATTCATTTATTCATTATAGCATCGCTATGATATTTGAATTTATTAAATCCTATTGAGTAAGTATTTTGTAGTGTAATAACAACTGTCTTGAGTGCAACGTGAGTTCAGCATGGCCTTATCTCAAATCAATACTATAATTAAGTAGTATTGAGATGCTCTGAGGACAATTATGAAAAGGAAAGACCGTGAAAATGAATACAGAGGGATTGTTTCAATTATCATCATTGTCATTTTAGCCATTATTCTGGTTTATTACTATTCACATTACTCTTCTTTATCTAATAAAACTCAAAAATCTAATATACCCGTAGAAGCTCCTTCGCCTCCAAATAAGAATACTGGCGGAATTTAATAATTAAATACTTTGGTATTTTGTATTAGTTCATTGGAGATATACTCTCCAATCGAAAATAAGGCTTAATCCTTATTTCTTATAGTTTATAGTGGTTCAACATGACGCTGAACCATTGCTTCTGAAATAAATCGTTTCAAGGAGGAATAAGTAATGCAACGATTTCATAATATTTTATTCGTTAGCCATGGAATAAAGATGAAATAGAAGCCTTACAGTTGGCAATAAAGTTAGCATCTAAAAACGAGGCACAACTACAAGGACCTCTTATGTTTTGAAAATACTATTCGATTTAAAATAAAAGTAACTGGCAAGAGAATAATGACGATTATAAGAGGTGCGTAAGTGACTGAAAATCCTAGCCATACTATAAATTCTAATGAAAGGGCACCTAATACATATTGCAATAAGTAGATTAAGGGAAATTCTAAAATAGTCTCTAATGACATGATCCCTTTAAAAACAGATTTGTTCATAAAGTAGAGAGCAACTACTGAAATTGTATACGCTATTAAGTACGCATATTGATAATTTATAAATTGATATAACATAACATAGAGGCCAAACATAATTAATGTGCTTAATATACCTGTTATAGCAAATCCCAACATTTGTTTTTTATCAGCTTGCTGGATAAATTTAATTTTCATATTTTAGTCAGGTTTTAGTCAGGATTAAGGATAATCTATAGAGTATAGAGTATAAATTATCGAGAGCGCCCGCGTGAGGAGTAGTTTTCTTGGGCCATAGTTACTTTTAATGGACGTCCTTCCAAAAGTTTACCATTCATATCTAAAGAGGATTGAGCTTCTTGTTGGGAACTAAAGGTTATAAAACCAAAACCTTTGATGTAGCCAGTAAAGCGATCTTTGATTAAAAGAAGCTCATCTACCTTACCATATTTAGAAAATTCTGCTTGTAATGTCTCTTCAGTAATTCCAAAGGGTAAATTGCCTACATAAATTTTATTTTGTCTCACTGTTGTTTCCTCAAAAGTAACCACTATAACTACAGTAAGATATAGTGGTAAAATAATATTAGCTACTAAATTAAAGAGCTATTATATTTTGTGCTTGAAGACCTTTTGCCCCTTGCGTCACAATGAATTGTACTCGCTGACCTTCTGTGAGGGTTTTGAAGCCAGAACTTATAATTTCTTTAAAATGAGCAAATACATCCGGCCCGGCTTCTTGTTCAATAAAACCAAATCCTTTAGATTCGTTAAACCATTTAACGACTCCATTTACTGTTTTAGACATAAGTATCCTTAAGTATTTATTATAATGCCTGTATAGGCGAATTTAGCCGGAAACCGATCAAGAATTAAAAACTACCGAACGAGGGATTAAATGAATAAAACGACGATTTGGAGAGTATAAAATAGACATTTTCTAGCTGAGGCAAGAATACTACTCTTTAAGGTTAAAAGTCAATTTTATTTTAGCATGTATTATTTAAACCTCTCAATTACCCTATTTATGCTATTTCTTTTTTTAATCATATTATAACCTTCTTAGCTCATACTTATGGTGTACTTATACACTTTCATATTGAGAGAAAAATGTTTATTTATACCGCAAAATATATTGATGATATTGAAATGAAACAATCCTCTGGAAATAATTTAGACTCTCTTTTTATTTGGATGCTAACCCAACAAGAGGGGAAATTTGGTAATCACAATGGTCAAATTACTAATAACAAAACGTATCTGATTGAAAAGAAATTTCGAACCAGTTCTTATTAATGTGCAGCTCTTTTAATTTATTCGGTTATGCTTTTTGTTTTTACATGATCTTCTGTTATATGTGTGGATTATCTAAGTATCAATTCTTGAACGGTAAAGAAATTATTCATCAACGTATATGGGAATTTTTTGAGCGTTTTCTTTTACGGTGTTTATAAAAAATTTACGACCTTCTTTATCAGCGAAACTGTTAATGCCAATTAATTTTTGGGTGCATGAGGAACAGAGATGATAGCAAAGGAATTTTCCATTTTTAGCTCGAGATTTACCTCTTAAGGAAAAATAATTTTTAGTTTCTAAACAATAATGGCACGTTTGGTAGCTCATAGATATCCTTATAAATAGCTAATTGCTCCTAATGACTATGAGGTAATGTAAAGAAATTGCAGGATAAAAATGAATTTCCCTAAATAGGCAATAAGAAGATAATAGAGGGTATAATTAAAATACACCAATCAAAGATTATAACATCTAATTGACTGTGACGTAATGGTTAATAAATAAAATGTCCCCGGAAATGGGGATGAGCCCCTTGATTTTCCCGTAATATAACTCATGGTGAAATTATCATTGATCATGTTCGTTTTGGATATAAATCTGATAATATTATTAAAGACTTAAGCACTCATATACCGGGAGGCTTGAAAGTCGGTTTAGTTGGATACAGCGGAGCTGGAAAAAGTACCTTGGTTCAACTCATCATGCGCCTTTATGATGTCCAAAATGGAAAAATATTAATAGACGAGCAGGATATTAGCATAATAAACAAACATAGTTTATGCGACAACATAGCATTTATACCTCAACACCCCAGTTTGTTTCATCGAACTGTTTATGAAAACATACTGTATGGCAGAATTGGTGCCAGTTATGAAGAGGTTATTAATGCTTCTAAAAAGCTCATGCGCATGAATTTATTGTCAACTTACCGCAAGGATATGACACTCCTATTGGAGAAAGATGGATTAAATTATCCGGCGGACAATGTCAAAGAATTGCGATTGCAAGAGCTATTTTAAAAGGTGCGCTCCTATTTTGATCTTAGATGAAGCCACCAGTTCACTAGATTCTTTAACCGAAAAGCTAATCCAAGAATCATTACACATTGCAATGAGTAACCGAACGGTTATCGTGATAGCCCATAGATTATCGACCATTTTATGTATGGATAATGTTCTAGTTATGGACAATGGTAAAATTATCGAAGTGGGTAACCATAAGCAGCTAATCGAGGCTGGTGGTTTTTATAACACACTCTGGAACGCTCAAAGCGGACATAGTTTTATTTAATTGATGAGATCCATGAACAAAAAACATCATCTGTGTTGAATTTATTAGTGAATTTAAAAAAAATTCTTTTTCATATTGTTAAATTATTCTAATTGTGCAATAATTCAACAAAGTGTTCGCAAATATGTTTTTCTACATGAATATTATATTTTTCCAGGCTTTAAATCCAGCTTCCAACAACTTAGGAGTTAGTACCACTAATCCTGAGCTAGTTATTAGTAAGAAGCTACAAATTGAAGCTCCAAATAGAAAAATGTATGAGCGAAACATAGATAACAGCATTGCTCTTTCTTCTCGAGGAAGACATTTATTTCGATTTCCATCTTTGAAAGTTATTGATATTGTTAGAATAGCTACAACTCCTCCCGACCCCCACACTTTCAAGTCTTTTCTCTAGTCTGAGATTAGCTAGGTCTCAACTGGAATATATTCTGTTGAGAGTCACGTACATTACCTAAGACAGCATAGCTAGTGGTCTTTTTAAAGAGGTCGCTGTTTCTGCAAAGTCAATTTTTCATATAGCGTGTAACGTTCTCTCATTATTGAAGATAAAAATAACAACTGTATCCATTTCGTAGCAATAAAATTTAAACATACAGTAAGTTAAGTTGATAAGATGAAAATGCAATGTAGTGTAAAAGGCGAACGGTACCTTTATATGGGTCTTAATATTTTCTTAATATTCGATTAATAGTCCTTGTTTATATACAAAATAATCAAAATTTTAACAAATTACTTGTTTGTAAACTAACTATTAGTGAGATTCATATGAAAGATAAAGAGCAGCGAAACAAATTATTACAAAAATGTATTGAGATTAAAGATTCAATTAATCAAAAAATTCCTTTGGCAGCGAATCGATATGAAGAGTTTGAACAGATTGAGCGCATCAAAATAAAAGCGTATGAACTGGCCAGAAGGGCAAATACTCCTGAAGAGGAGCAATTAGAATCATGCATATACGAAATGGAATATCTTGATGCTCATGATAAGAAGTATGAAGCGTATGAAATCTATGTAAAACAAAAGCAAATCGAGTACTATATTTTTGAGTCCATTAATGAGAGTTTTAAGGAATTTTGTCTCGATAAGCAGGTGAAATCGCCGCACAATCTAAACAATAATCAGAAGCAAAGTTTCAGGCAAATTATCCTCAAACAATCTTCGATTTTATGTGAAAAAATTGCAAGAGCACAAAAACTGCTGGGAAGAGGAAGCAGCGATATTAACGTCACTGAAATGGATGACTATCTTGAAAAAAATGCCGATTATTTCATCCACATTTTAGGCCAAGGAGAAGAATTAACGATTACCGATAAAGAATTAGCTTATCGGTTTAAAAAAAATCTTGAATTGGCTGAATATCGAGATGCTTTTCAAAAGCAATTTAACCGAGAAAATGCTCTGCTTTTACAAAATGGGTTTGATAAAAAGGTAATTGAAACAGCCCAAAAATCAAAAATATTTGCAAGCGCAGAATATTTTGATAAACCAGAAATCAGTACGGGTTTTTGTGAGGAACATACCGTCATTGCCCTTAAAAGATTATATGATGAATATTTAATTGATAGTGATACCATCGTTGAGAAAATTAATATTGACTACTTTGATGATGATGGTAACCCGGCAGATGGTCACACGTTTTTGGTCATTGACCGTAATCCCGATAGCCCTCTCAATGACATCAGCCAATGGGGGGGGATCCTTTTAGACCCATGGAATGGGATAGCCTGTCTTACAGAGGATTATCATTCCTTACCTTATTTTTATATTTCCTATCCGCAAGGGACAACATGGGAATCCATCCAATTTACGGATGCTGATTATAATCTACGCTCTACGATCCGAGATGCGAACAAATATTATCAGATGACAGGGAACGGCGACATAGAAAAACGAAGACCACTGCTGATGGAAGAACATCAGTTGCATTCGTTGGATGAAGTAGGATTAGAAGATACCAAGTCATTTCTTGCTGAACTGATTAATAAATTACGCCCCCATAATTTCAAAGAATCCATCGAAATTTTTATTACAACGACAGGCGATAAATTGGTTAATTCGCTGGCCGGATTTCCTAAACCTGTGATTGTCATTCACAGCGATTTTCTTAAGCAAATGCAAGATGGCGTTTATACGGTTGAAGAATTAGAGTTCGCTTTAGCCAATGAGTTACTTTACATTAAACACGAAGGTGTTGGAATTTATCATGAGATTTCAGCCAATGAACAATTCAAACTCGATAAATTAACGATTGAACAATGCCATAATATACAAGCAGGTATTAGTTACTTAAGAAAAAGCATTAACTTTCAAGAGCAACATAAATGGGATGTTAGTCATGTCCATCAATCTTATTTGGTTCATGATTATCGACAAGGGGCATTAGCAGATTATCATCAACGTATAAAAAATTTGTTAACCTGGTTGGCTATCAAAGAAAATGAACGTGATGAAAAACAACAAACGTCTTTACCAAATACTATCTTAAAAGCTGTTGCTCCGATTCACCGAGAAATTTTCTTTAAAAATGAATGTGATGTATGTGGGAATACTGTAGCGAAACTCAAATTTTTAGAGTCCAAATTAGCAGAGCTAACGGTTGAATTATTACCTTATGAAGTAACCCATAGTATTGGAATTAAGGTCAGAGATTTCTGTAGGATTTTGTATGCGATGGACATTAATTTGGCCAATGCGGAAGTGAAAAAAGCAGCGGAAGAATTGATTGAGCGGGCTTATGAGTTGCGAATCCCAGCCTTTGAAGTTATTTATCTGGCTCTTGTTCATCAACATTTCACTAGTCAAAATTATTTGGATGATAGGGTCCGGGTACCTGCACTTGGACTTTTTAAGGTCATAAACAATGCATTTGATGCGTTTGTTAAAGCAAAAAGCTTTGAGGAAGCGAAAGAAGCAGCGGAGTCACTAAAAGCGTTACAAGAAAAATACATAGGTCATCTTAACCACTCGAATGGTCGGGCAAGAGTTCATACCTATCAATTTGAGCAAGTGCATCAGCGCATGCCTGTTGGAAACGAGCGATTTTTTGGTTCAATCATTGGCAAGCACATTGAATGGATTACTTTTTCACCGCAGGATAATGCAACGGGGGTGCCTTGGTCGAGTCATCTTGAATGGGTACAGAAAGATGAAAGTTCTATTATAGCTGAGACATTATGGAACCTTGGAGTGACTACCGACCAGAACTTGTGGCTTTTATTTCCTGAAAAAAAATTATTGTCTTTCATCATTAATTATGCTGAACACAAACCGATTACCAAATTGCCTCGAGAATATGCGTTTTATGGCGGTGATAATTATTATGAAGCGATATTGGCCTTTTTATCTGATAATGTGATTCAGAAATTTAACGTCAACTTCGAGATGTTTTTTAGTGAGGGCAGTTTTCAGGACAAATTTAAGCAATTTTATGATTTGAACTGGTCTGTATTAATCAAACCTTCGGAATGTGATGCTCGCAATATTGACAACGTAGCCATTCAATTTTTGCTGACTGAATTTACCAATATAGCCATGAATGGGACTCCAGAAGAGAAAGCCGTCGTGAAAAGCTTTTTCCTTGGACGAGAGGATCAAAGAGATCTGGCGCACTTGCAACAAATTTCTTATGAATCGACATCCATGTTGCATTATAAAAGTCATTGTGTTCAATTTTTTGTTAATCAACAATTTCAAGACAAAAAATTTGATTTATTTACCACGGAAGAACAACTTAAATTATTTAAGACTATTTCGATGTATTTTTCTGAAATTCCACCTCAGGAGTTTATTCAGATTTTTCGCTTGCCCTTTGAATCACTCAGTCTTGCTTGTCTGGAACAGTTACTTCCTTTAGCTCTAAAAGATTCTGAATGGGCTAGCTCTATTGCTCCCAGTTTTTTTCAGGAACATATCAAACAACATGGAAATTATGAGGTATTAACCAAAGAGACGATGGCCTTACTGAAACTTGCCATTCAGTTCGTGGATAATCCCGTAGATCGTGCAAACATATTTAAACCACTCCTGTGGAATTTACCTCAGGAGGCTAGTGGAACAAACCATTTAACACCGGATGATTTAATCCTTATCTATCGTACGTTTGATGCACAACTGACATTCCCTTCCACTGAGGTACAAGAGCATTTTTCTAGACTGGTTATCGAACGGATCAAAGGGATTTCAGATCGTGATGAGCGGATCAAGGCATTGGAAGAGCTTCTCTCCGTAGAGAATGCAATCAGTCTTCCGATTGGCTATATTCCTCTGCGTAATGAGGCCATTGACCAGTTGGTCAAAGACTTGGGAGATAAATATGGTCAAGATGACCAATCTCTGAAATACAAAGAGCAGATGATTGCCGTAATTGATCGTCTATATAAAAACATGGCAAAACGAGATGTCACATTAATACTTTCGCGACTGGCCAATGTCATCGAATCCCAGTGGGAAGTGACTGAACATTTAGGCATTTTGTTAGAACCGGATAAATATTTACCGATTAATCAGCAGGAAACAATTGATTTTTCTATTAGTAACCTGGCTGCAGCATCTCGTAAGCTGAGTGAAGACAAGAATGATGTTAAGGAGTTTCTGGAATTTATCTCTTCTCCTATCAGCCGTCAAACAACGGATAAATTTGCCAGTTATTTATTTAGCCATAATAAAATAAACGCCCTGGCAAAACTGTTAGGCTACAGTGATAATTTGGCAGAAATTGAAAAAGAAAAGCCGGGAACTATTGCGTTAATGTTAAGAACTTTTTACGCGCAGTTCTGGGATGTGAGTCTGGAAGAGCGAGCGGTTATTGTGGATCACTTGCTTATTCCTGTTAATAAAGTAAAAACCGCAGATGAGATGGAAGATGCCTACGAGGAAGCCTTTTCCTACGTTGCTCATAAATTATTTCCGCATGCCGAAACAGATAAAGAGGAAAATTTTGCTTACGCCTTGTTGAAAGCTTATCTGGACACGGCGGATAAATACATTCGCAGCCATTTGTTAGCAGGCATGTTAGTAGCCACCAATCAGGCGAATGGAGCGGGGCAATCACCTGGCGCGGGTAAAAAATTAGCCATGTTATGTGAGCACATGGGGCCTGCCTATGTCAAACTTGCTCAGGCAGTTCATAGTCATCCGAATACGCCTGAGCATATTCGCCGCGATCTGGATCATTTGAAGGGACGAGCGAACCCACCTCATCGTTGGCAATTATGGCGGCTTTTGCGCGAAGTGGTTTCTCGTGACGATCGCAAAATGATTAAACGTGTCGGAGCTCTTTTAGGCTCGGCCTCTTATAATTTAGCTCTGGAAGTAGAGTTAGAAAATGGTCACGACGTAGTGCTATTGATGTTGCGTGAAAATGCAGCAAAAAATGCGCAAGAAGGTTTTATGCATTTGCAAAAGACCATTGACTCTTGCTCGCACATCGATATGAAACCCATTCGGGAGAGTATTTTATCGATTATCAGTGAAGCCAAAGAACTGTCGAAAATTGAAATGGACAGGAAGTTAAGTGAGCAGCAAAACCAGATCGCGGCCAAGCTATACGCCCGTTCCATCACAGTAAAAGTTGATGATAAATCACATACTTTTATCATGAATCCAGCTCATTTGATTAAAAGTGGCGAAGGCTATCGATTCATTGAACGTATTTATGGAACCGAATTTAATGAACTTCCTAACAAAACTCCGGAAGACAAGGAAATTCGCCGAGCCATTGCTAAAGCAATCATCACGGTGGAACTCATTAACATTCTTCAGGGTGGTTATTTTGATTCTGACCGACATGGTAATCAATTGCGCCATCAGAACCATCAGCTGGGATTGTATGATTTTGGCGAAATGTCTTTGCAACCTCCCAATGAAGTGGAGTTAGAGCAATTAGCGAAAGTTCTGTCCGATGTTCCCAAAGCGGCAATAAAAAATAGATTGTTTAATACCAACTTTGATCTGCTGTTAACAGAGCATATTCGAAAGGCGCTTAAAGCAGGTGAACCAACCAGCTATTTAATGCGAGTACGTAAAGGACTTTTGGCATTACGAGACTTCCAAAAAGAATTATCGACTGAAGAACTAATGGATGTGTTAAAACAGGTTAATGCCAGTGAAGCCATCCATCACAAAGTCAAATCCCAAGTGGCAAATACCATTCGCATGGCTGAATACATGGTGGATATTAGTCAGAATTATCAGCGTTTTGTTAACAAGGTGGTTTTTTTCAGGAGAAAGGTTGACTCATTATTCAAAGGGCGTACCCCTCATGAAGCGTTGCCTCAAGATGGAGCATCATCTGACAATGATAACCAAATATTTTTTGCTAATGGCAATTAAAAATAGAAACTAACTCCTTGAGGTGGAGAACAGAAACTCTACCTCAGTAATTCAATTCTTAAGGAGAATACCGCTGTGTATGCTACTAAATCTGTACGTGAAATTTATTTAACTGCTTTATCCAATAACGATACCAGCACTGTAGAACATTGCTTAACTGTTAATAAAGTTTTCCGGCTCTCCACCAATTAAGGGGGCACTTTAATCAAATTATTCTAAACTAAGTCCTTGATTTGACGATCAAAAGGAGATTAAAGTGCCGAAGTACCATCTTATCCTAAATTTACCTGGATTTTCCATAGTAAAAGTGAGGGGATATCAACCATTAATATTAGAAGTAACCTATAATCGATTAGCCCGTTGCAGCCATTGTCAGAGTAAGAGAGTACGCAAGAAATCATCGTATATACGAAGAGTTCATCATGAGTTAATCGGACATCGTCGAAGTATATTGAGGTTTAAAGCGTATAAGTTGTATTGTCACACTTGTTACCGTTATGGTAATCAGCAGTTTCCCGGTATAAACAAACATCAACGAGCTACTTGGCGAGCGCAAGCTGCTGTTTTTCATGAGCATAGTCGTGGTGTATCTCAAAAAGACTTATCAGAACGTTATAAGCAAGGCAAAGCCACAATAGAACGTTGGTATCAACGCCATTATGAAGAGCAACATAGAGAATTAATCAATAAACCCTGTCCGATAGTATTGGGTATTAAGGAATAGGGGCATCCTGGCCCTATTGAGAATCAGGTCTGATAACCTCAGTGAAGAGATGAAAGTAAAAAAGAGATGTATTTTTAACTCAAAATCCTGCTATTGAAGCCATCTATCAATTTCAGCAAGAACTTCATTCTCTGTTAATGAAAAGAGCTTTAACTCAACGTGCCTGCCGTAAAGTAATTCCTACATTCTTGGATATGCTTGTTGAATTGAAGCAGAGCGCGTTTAAAGCGTTAGCTTCGCTAGGAAAAACTCTTAGTGCTTGGAAAGATGAGGTCGCCAGAATGTGGCGGTTTAGTAAATCTAATGGAATAACCGAAGGGTTTCATCGCAAAATGAAACTCATTCAGCGAAGAGCTTATGGTTTTAGGAATTTTGAAAATTATAGAGTGCGTGTTAAGGTGCTCTGCGGGTGATTGAAGCTGCCCCCTTAAATGGGAAAGAGCCCCCGGAAATGGGGATGAGCCATGTGAGTGCCCCCGTAAATGGGAAAGAGCCGATTTTAAATGGCGCGCTCGGAGGGACTCGAACCCCCGACACCTTGGTTCGAAGCCTGATGCTCTATTTTTAAAATCCTTATTTATCAATAACCTGCAATGCATCAAAATCGTCATAAACGGCCTAGAACTGCCTATTGCTGCCTAGCACTGCCACAGTTATGTCACAATTTATGCCACAGTACACGCCGAAAATGTATTAAAGATAGTTGTTGTTATTTGATAATAAACTTTAACTTTTATTTAATCTAGAGCTATACTATACTACAAATGTAGCAAGATAATACTAATGTAGGTGAATTATGGGAATCCCAATAAGAATTGATGAAACCATTTATAATGAGGCAAAAAAAGTTGCTGCAGCAGAATTTCGTTCTATTCCAAATCAAATAGAATATTGGGCTAAGTTAGGAAAGTGTGCATTGGATAATCCTGATTTACCCATTGAGTTTATTAAGGACGTTTTGCTTTCTAAACTCCAAGACAAGTCTTTAGCGGAACCTTTTCAATTCGAGGGTGAAGGTGAGTGATATCGAAATAAGACAAATGCCTGCATTTAAGAGAGTTTATAAAAAATTACCCAGCTCACATAAATCTATCGTTAACGAGGCTGTATGTACAATTGTCAATAATCCTAAAGTTGGAGAGGAGAAAAAAGGGGATTTAGTTGGAGTGTATGTTTACAAATTTAAAATGAATCACCAACAATTTCTTTTAGCTTATGAATGGGATCCGACATTAAGGATCTTGTTAGCACTTGGTGTACATGAAAACTTTTACCGGGATCTCAAGAGAAAATAATTAGTTATTCATAGGGAACGCATATTATCTCCTCCAAGAGTCGTTTCATTGTACATTTATTTGTGTAGATGGACTTGAACCTTTAGTTATTGACATAAGAACATCAGCTCATTTAAGCAGGACTGCTTAAAATGCTTTCAACTATCTTTTTGAGATTAGGCCCATAAGGGACATCGATCGTTTACAAATAAAAGAATGAGCATTGGATGGATAATCTGTAGATTGGTGCGAAACTAACAAATTTATAAAAATGCTAAAAAATATGCATCTTCTGGAATAACAATAAATCAGGATCATTTAGAATCCGCCTTTTATGGTGCTATTGGCAATTGGAACAATTGGTTGGTGTATAAATATAGAGCGTCTGATAAAGAACAACAGGATATTGGTATTGAACAGATTCTTCAGGTTTTGCCTACTATTATTCAATTCAAAGTAAGTATTACAGAATTAACTCAATTAGTAACACGTGAATTAAGAATAAACGGTTAACTTTATTTTTGATACCATATCGCTCGAAATTAACTCAAGGAATGTCATGACGAACATCAACAATACTAGAATATGATTTAGCTTATTTACAACATTATTGATGACAAAGCATATATTACCAACATCAAATATTTAAAAAACTATTAATCAAGCGCTATGTACAATCCTATTGTATAATTATTCGAAAAATTCATGTTTTGATATGATTTAAATTAAAAGGAACGAATGAATGGATAAGGAGTTTTTGGAAAATATTACCTTCGATGAGTTAGCTCTTGGTCAACAGGCCAGTTTAAATAAAACACTAAAGCAAGAAGACATTTCGCTATTTGCGGTAATGTCTGGTGATGTAAACCCTGCTCATATGGATCCTGTATTTGCCAAAAGCGATATTTTTCGTGGCATTGTTGGTCATGGAATGTGGTCTGGTTCATTAATTTCTGCATTGCTTGGGACTGTTTTGCCTGGTCCTGTGACCATTTATCTTGAGCAAGATATTAAATTTAGAAAACCGGTACGTATTGGAGATAACATCACCATCACGCTTATCGTACGCGATAAACGTTCTGATAAGCCAATCGTAACCTTTGACTGCAAAGGTGTGAATCAGCGTGGAGACATTGTTATTGAAGGGCTGGCAACGGTACTTGCACCGACTCAAAAAATACGTGTGGCAAGAGCTGATTTGCCACATATTGAAATTCATAACCACGACCGCTTTCAGGCTATCATTCAATCATGGAGGCCATCCGCACAGCGATTGTTCATCCGGTAAAAGCCAATGTGCTCACCGCAGTAGCTGATTCCGCCAAGGCTAAACTAATTATTCCTATTTTAATTGGTCCAATGGCAAAGATTAAGGCAGCAGCTCATGAGGTAGGCATTGATATCACCCACTGGGAGCTCATTGATACAGAGCATAGTGATGCGGCAGCAAGCAAGGCCGTGGAGTTGGCAGCAACAGCAAAAATTGATGCTATCATGAAAGGCTCTTTGAGTAGCCAGGAGTTATTAGCTGCCATTGTACCTATCGCCTCCAATTTACGTACAAAATATCGTATCAGTCATGCCTACCTCATGGATGCCCCGTCTTATCATAAATCGCTTATTATCACGGATGCCGCCATTAATATCGCGCCCAATGCTGCTGAGAAGGCTGATATCTGTCAAAATGCGGTTAATCTTTGGCGTGTCTTGTTCGGAGAAGATAAAAAACCCAAAGTAGCTATTCTTGCGGCAACAGAACTAGTGAACCCCAAGATGCAAGCGACAGTCGATGCGGCCACCTTGTGTAAAATGGCCGACCGCGGACAAATCACCGACGGTATTCTTGATGGACCTTTAGCATTTGATAATGCGATTAACAAGCAGGCCGCAGACGATAAAGGAATTATATCACCGGTCGCGGGCGATGCTGATATTTTACTGGTCCCTGACATTGAGTCGGGTAACATTCTAGCGAAGCAGTTGACTTTTCTCGGGCATGCTGATGCTGGGGGTATTGTTTTAGGTGCTCGTGTACCCATTATTTTGACGAGTCGCGCTGATTCATTGCGAACTCGACTCCTATCCTGCGCCTTAGCAGTTAAAATGGCTGCAGCACGCCAGGCTGGGAAGATAAAATGACAAACAAGATAAAAAACAGCATCCTGGTGATTAATACAGGCTCATCAAGTGTAAAATTTCAAGTTTATTCGAGAAAACCTTCATTAGAACTTATGGTACATGGCAAAATATCTGATTTAGGAGGTAGTCCTTTATTTTCAGCAGTAAATGAAAGACAAGAGTTTGCGGTTAATCAAGCTGAAAAAATAGAGCTCCCTGCTGATTATGACCATGAAAAAGCGTTGCATTTCATCTTGCATTGGATTGAAGCAAAAAACCAACATTGGCAGGTGGACACGGTAACACATCGAATCGTTCATGGCGGCACAAGATTCACCTCAAGTGTCATTATAACTTCTGAAGTGATGAGCTATTTGCGGGGATTATGCCCTTTAGCGCCCTTACACCAACCGCATAATCTTATTGCAATTGATATGTTTAGCACGCTTAAGCCTGATTTAATGCAAATAGCTTGTTTTGATACGGCTTTTCATGCCAATCATGACCCTTTATTCACCGAATATGCCTTGCCGCAAACCATCCGTGATAAAGGGATTCGCCGTTATGGTTTTCATGGTCTTTCTTATGAATGGATAGCTCATTTTTTACGTAGGCATGAACCGGACTTGGCAAGAGGGCGCATTATCGCGGCCCATCTTGGTAATGGCGCCAGTTTATGCGCCATGCACAATGGCATCAGCATGGATACCACCATGGGTATGACGGCACTTGATGGTTTACCAATGGGTACCCGCTGTGGAGCAATTGACCCAGGGGCGGTCATTTATATGATTCGAGCCCTTAATTTATCTCCTGATGAGGCAGAGGCTATTCTCTATAATCAATCAGGACTATTTGGCTTATCAGATTGGACTCACGATGTTCGTCTGTTGCAAGAAAGTAATACACCTAAAGCACGATTTGCACTCGATTTTTTTTGCATGAGAACCGCGCAACTTATAGGGATGATGGCAGTTGCATTAGGTGGTGTCGATGGCATTGTGTTTACTGGCGGCATTGGTGAGAACTCAAGTTTTATACGGGATAGGATTGTATGTCACCTAGAATTTTTAAGACCTTTTAAAGTGCACGTTATTAAGGCGAATGAAGAACGAATGATGGCAATGCACACGGTATCAGCTCTTGAAAATCATAAGGAGAAACACAGATGACTCATTTAAAAGGACTAATTGTTGGTGTGGCTAATAAAGACTCTATTGCCTGGGGATGTGCCAAAATCTTGCATGAAGCAGGTAACGAACTTGCTATTACTTATCAGAATGAAAAAACAAAAGAATATGTACAACCCCTGGTGAATAGTATTTCTCGCCCCATATTTATGCCGCTTGATGTGAGAGATGATGTACAACTAGGAGATTTATTTCAACGTATCGAAACCGATTGGGGAAAACTGGACTTTATCATTCATGCGATTGCCTTTGCACCAAAAAGTGATTTACAAGGCCGCGTGGTGGATTGTTCACCCGATGGCTTCATGATGGCTATGGATGTTTCCTGCCATTCTTTTATTCGGCTCGCAAAAGCTGCCGAACCGCTGATGAACGAGGGAGGCAGTCTAATCACCATGAGCTATTACGGGGCAGAAAAAGTCGTAAAAAATTATAATTTGATGGGGCCAGTCAAGGCTGCATTAGAAACAACCGTGCGTTATTTAGCTATGGAGTTGGGTAGTAAAAAAATTAGGGTCAATGCCATCTCGCCAGGCCCTATTAATACGCGCGCAGCATCAGGCTTGTCTGACTTTGACCAATTGATGGAAAAAGCAGCCAATGAAGCGCCTCTTCATCAGTTAGTGACCATTGATGCAATTGGCGAAATGACCGCTTTTCTTGTATCCCCAAAGGCCCAATACATCACTGGTCAAGTCATCTATGTAGATGGTGGTTATAATATTCGGGGTTGATTGAAGCAAAAGATAGCGATAATGCTTGCAATCAAAAGTGTTAGTTATGACAAACTATCAGTCGTTCATTTAGTCTAAATGAGCTCAACCTCTTCTGCTTGAGGTCCTTTCTGTCCCTTACCCGCTTTAAACAGCACATTGGCACCTTCAGGAAGAGTTTTAAAGCCACTACTTTGAATGGCGCTAAAGTGAACAAAGTAATCTTTGCCACTGTTTTCAATAAAACCAAACCCCTTACTTTCGTTAAACCACTTTACCTTGCCACGTAATTTGTCTGTCATATATTTTCCTGAGCTCTTGAATTTAGTCCATTAGTTTGATGTGATAGGATAAAGTTTGTCAATACGTAATTTATTAAGAAAGTGATGATACATTTTTTATAAAGCTTGAGCCGATCAAATAATCACTCACTTATTCACCTATAATTAAGCGACTTGTTAGGATAAGGATGATGACTCTATTTTTAAGGATAGCCCATGACATTAAGTAATATATTGATTGCCAGCGACTTCTCAAAACATGCCGATTGGGCTTTGCAACGAGCTATTGATTTAGCAAAGTCAAACCAGGCTAAGATTCATTTCCTCCATGTGGTAACACCACCGTTAAGTAGTGTTGTGCCGTCTTCAGAAACTGAATTACAGCCTAATTTTTTGTTTAAGAAAAAAGAAATTGAAGAGAAGATTTTAAAGAAATTAAAAGATAATAAACTATCTAACGTTTCTGTGGTATTGGGTAGGGCTTCTGATGAGATTATCAGATACGCTGATGAAAATTATTGTGAATTGATTGTTGTGGGCGCTCATGGCCGTTACTATATTAATGATTACGTTTTAGGCACGACTTCTGGCTCCATTATTAGACAAAGTCATGCTCCTGTGCTGCTAATAAAAAAGGAACCTGATTTTGCTTACGAGCGGATACTACTAGCAACAGACCTTTCAGAAGCAAGTAAAGAGACGGTGCAATATACTTTTAATTGCTTTCCTAATGCTAATTTTCAGTTGTTACACATTGTTGATATTTATTATCGCCAATTCTTTAATCCAAGTGATTTAGATGAAGAATTCGTAGATCCTAAGCACCATAAAACAAAAGATATTTTTGAAAAATTGGATGATTTCCTTAGCGACTGTCAGGTTGATAAAAGCAAGTTTGAGAAAAAAATTATTGGCGGTTACTATGCAGATGCGATTATTGAGCAAGCCAATAAATGGAACGCTGATTTGTTGGCATTTGGTACACAGAGCAAATCTGGACTACATTACTTACTGATGGGGAGTGTTGCTAAACGAATTCTTCATCTTAGCCATGTGGATATGCTCGCTGTTCCTCCAAAGGCCACATTGCCATCGTGATTAAGAACAGAGGTTGAAGTTTTTATTTTCCGACCTTTATTGAATTGCTTTCTAATTGCTCCATGATTATTTCAACTGCTCGGGTTGCTGCATCATGAAAGGGCTGAAAAATGACATCAACTCCTATGCTTTTTAATAATTCCATTTCAGAAGTGTGATGTGTGGTTACTGCGATGCGGCTGGAGATATTGGCTTGTTTTAATGTTTCGGTCAAAATAATTCGGGGATCTTGATGGGTTACTCCAAGTACGTGTTGTGGAATCGTGCAAATAATCCATTTAACCTGATTTAAAGGCAAGGAAGCGACAAACTCAATATCGCAAGCATCACCATAGATGGCGTCATAACCTTTAAACTCCCACTCTCTGACTTCATCGGGATTAAAATCAACTGCCAATACATTTATTTTTTTCTCAATCAATAATTTGGCTATCGCTTTACCAAAGCGACCTAATCCAAAAATGACAATCTCATAGTCGTTTTTGTTTTTTAAAGAGTGAATTTCTATCTTTTCCCGGTAGGGGATTGTCCGTTCAAAAAAGGACAGAGCTGGTTCTAACCAACGATAAAGCGTTTGTGAATACGTTATCATGTACACTGAAAGCGCGATAGTAATCAGACCAACCAGGGTCACTAGCCCAAGAGACTCCGTTGAAACATGGCCTAAGGTTACCCCCATGGCCATAAACACCAAGGAGAATTCGCTGATTTGAGCCACCGTCAATCCGGCTAAAAAACCAGTTCGTTTGCGATACCCCATCACGCCCATAATGGCTAAAACAATCAGTGGATTTCCAATCAAGACAAATAAAGAGAACACGATTGCCGGCGTCACTTGATGCCCAAGTTGGTTTAAATTCAATTGCGAGCCCAACGCAATAAAGAAAAAAAGTAATAGGAAGTCACGTAAAGAAGAAAGTCTTGCAGCAATCGTGTCTCTGATTGGCGTTGAGGCCAATGAGATACCTGCAATCAGCCCTCCTAATTCTTTGCTAAAGCCAAAATAATTGCCTAAAGTGGCCATGAGTGCCGCAAAGGCTATGGCAAAAATAATCAATAATTCCGGCGAATGAGCGATACGATTGACCAAAGGATTAGCCAAGTAGCGGATAAATACACCAACAAAGGTTAAAAGCATTATACCGTATAAAAAGATCGTTGCGATATGAGTTGTAAAGCCAACACTGTTTGCCTGGCTGCCAATACCAAAAGCGGATAAGGTTATCATGGCCAAAACAACTACCAGGTCTTGCACAATGAGAAATCCAATTGCAATACGGCCATGAAGCGAATCCACCTCATGTTTATCTGAAAGCAGCTTGACAATGATGATGGTACTGGAAAAGGTTAGCGCAACCGACACATAAAGTGCCGTCACTGAATCCATGCCGAGGAATTTGGCAATAAAAAAACCAATCAAGGAAGTAAAAAGGACTTGTCCAAGGCCTGTAGCTAAAGAAACCAGACCTAATGTCTTTATTAAATGCAGGTCTAGCTTCAGGCCGACAAGAAAAAGTAATACAGCAATTCCTAATTCAGCCAATAATTCAATGTGTTCATGGGACTGGACAATCCCAAGAAAGGCAGGTCCTACAAGGATGCCTACTATAATAAAGCCAACAATCATTGGCTGTCGAAGCAGCAAACAGAAAAAACCTACAATGGTTGCCATCATGAGAAGCGAAGTTAACTCATAAAATGGGGAAGCATGTATTAATGACCAATCCATCATAGGACCTTGTCCCCATAGAGAGTATTTTCTCCTGCACTGGCGTGTCTTATAGTGCTTACCCTTAAGCGAAGCTGCTTTTCAATTTCAATCACGGCAAAAAAAACAGCACCCGTTACAACGATGAGTACCCCATCCCAAAAAGGGATAGCTTCAGTAATAAATAGTGTCTGCAAAGGAGGGAAATAGGTGATTGCAAACTGTGCCACAGTAATCACGATAACTGCCATCCATACCACTTTGGTCCCTTGTACCCCTTTCCATGTGAGTGAGGTGGTATAAATGTTACGAATATAAAACAAGTGAAAAATTTCAAGTACAACCAGAGTGTTCAACGCGATTGTACGTGCTAACTCAAGTGAATACCCACGATCCAGTGCATAAAAATAGATGCCAAAAACGCCACAGATAAATAGAACGGAAACCAAAATAATATGCCATACCAAACCTCCAGTGAGCAAAGGTTCACTTCGAGGGCGAGGCGGGCGATGCATCGTTCCTTCTTCTGTAGGTTCAAAGGCTAGAGCAAGACCAAGCGTCACCGCAGTAATCAAATTAATCCATAAAATTTGAATAGGTGTTACGGGTAAACTTAAGCCTAAGAGCAGTGCCAGGATAATAGTCATTGCCTCACCCGCATTTGTAGGCAAGGTCCAGCTAATCACTTTTTTAAGATTGTCATAAACGGTACGGCCTTCCCGAACAGCCGCGACAATAGAGGCAAAATTATCATCTGTCAGTATGAACTCAGCGGCTTCTTTAGCAACTTCACTGCCTGTTTTGCCCATGGCAATTCCAGCATCCGCCCGTTTTAATGCTGGAGCATCATTCACCCCATCACCGGTCATAGCTACAGTCATACCATACGATTGCAATGCCATGATCAGTCTTAATTTATGTTCAGGGCTGGTGCGAGCAAAAATATCGGTATCCAATACCGCATTTCTAAGTGTCGCATCATTCATGTTATCCAAGTCAATGCCCGTTAATACCTTGTCCAAATGTTTAAGTCCTATTTGCCGACCAATGGCAAGCGCGGTACTGGCATGATCCCCTGTAATCATTTTGACGGCAATTCCTGCAGCATGGCATTGTGCTACTGCCGCAATCGACTCAGGCCTTGGAGGGTCAATTAAGCCAACCATTCCAAGTAACGTCAAACTGCCCTCAACATCCGCAAATTCCAAAACGGTATGCTCTGGCTTTGTTTTTTTGATTGCAAATGCCAGTACACGCTGTCCACGGGCCGCGATTTGCTCCATTTGCTCTTTCCAATACATTTCATTTAAAGGCTGTATTTCACCCCAATGGGTTTGTTGATTTTGGCACATCTTCAAAACTTGTTCAGGAGCGCCTTTTACAAGGATCATTGCATGCTTTAAATGGTTATGATTTAAGGTGGCCATGAAACGATGTCTGGCATCGAAAGGAATCACATCGGTACGTACCCACGATGCGTTTTCTTCTTTTAGAATCAGTCCTGTTTTACCGGCAAATACGAGTAAAGCACCCTCCATGGGATCGCCTTCTACAGTCCAAATCCCTTCTTGTTCATGAAGTGTGGCATCATTACACAGCAGTGCAGCACGTGCGAGTTTCTTAAGCAAAGGATGCTCGTTGCTATCGATCACTTCTTCGTTTAACGTAATCGTTCCTTGAGGTTCATAACCGATGCCATCCAAAATAAATAAGTGATTGCTGGTTAAGACCGAAGAGACGGTCATCTCATTTTGGGTCAGCGTACCGGTTTTATCGGTACAGATGACCGATACGGAGCCCAAGGTTTCAATGGCAGGTAGTCGGCGTACAATGGTGTGTCGTCGCGCCATGGCTTGCACGCCAATGGCTAGAGTAATTGAAAGAACTGCAGGAAGGCCTTCAGGGATAGCCGCAACCGATAAACCAACCATGACCATAAACAATTCACCAAACGGATGATGCTGGACAAAATAACCATAAGCAAGAAGAATTGCAGCAATTAATAAAATGAATAAAGTGAGCCATTTTGCAAACAGCCCCATTTGTAGGACTAATGGCGTAGTTAATGATTCTACGCGTGACAATAATCCACTAATACATCCAATTTGAGTCGTGGAGCCTGTTTCTACAACAATCCCTTTGCCTTGGCCATTAGTCACTAGGGTTCCGCTAAAAGCCATGCACGTCCGGTCCCCTAAAGCAGCATTCTTTGAAACAGGATGAATGTGTTTTTCAACTGGGACGGATTCGCCAGTGAGTATGGCCTCCTGAATAGTAAGACCATGAGATTTTATTAAGCGTACATCCGCAGGAACTTTATCTCCTGCTTCCAACACAATAATATCGCCTGGAACAAGCTTCTCGCCGGCAATGCGTACTCGCTCACCATCCCTTACTGCGGTAGCAGTAGGAGAAAGCATTTTTCGAATCGCATCCAGTGCTTTTTCTGCTTTTCCTTCCTGGATGAATCCTATCAGGGCATTGATGATAACAACAGCTAAAATAACCGCAGTATCTACCCAGTGTTGTAAGAAAGAAGTTACTAGGGAAGCCGCTAATAACACATAGATAAGTATGTTATGAAGCTGGAGTAAAAAGCGAAAAAAAGTGCTGGTTTTTTTGGGCTCTGGTAAGCGATTGAAGCCATAAACCTTTAATCTGCTTTGAGACTCCTCCTCGCTTAAACCCAGTTCTGTAGCATTTAATGTCGCAAAAATGGTTTCTTTGGATTGCTCATGCCAGCATGGTTCTGAGAGGACGTCTTGTTGTTCTGCCATGATATTTTTTTCCCTGATTAATACGCTTTTACTGGTGAAACAAACCCAAGAGGCTTTAATGCCAATAAGGAACAATCAATTTTCTGCAAAATATTCTCTGCGGTATTGCCAATAATAAATCCCGATATACCCGTGCGGGCGACCGTACCCATTACTAAAATGTCGATTTTTTTATGAGTTATGAACTCTGGGATAACCTCTTCTGGTTGCCCTTTGGGGTGTTCTATATGGTACTCCCCAGAAATTTGCGACCGCTTAATCAAATCTCGTAGCAACAATCCGTGAGCATGTTGTTCTTCAACGACCATTTTCTCGAGCTCATCTTCAGAGATTTTTATCCAGACGCTGTCTCTTAAATAATTTTCCAGTACAAACCCCCAGCAAGAAAGGATGCTTAATTTCCCCTGATAAAAGGTGTTCAATGAATGCGAAAGCGCCAATAAACGAAGCGACAAATCTTGTGCGGCAGGCTCTTCATCTTTGGGATCTATTGCGACTGCAATGCGAATGTCTTGTAGGGTGTGTTTCAGTGGGCGATAAAGAAACAAGGCACAAGGGCATTTGCGCAATAGTTCCATATCCAGCGCTTTGAATCCTTTCATACCCTCTGGTGTTTCAGCTGCTTTAATGAGGAGGTCATGAGAATTTTTAAGAACATGGCGAATGATTCGGATATCGGGTGTCGTGCCACAATCTACTTCAATATCGATGGGGATTTTCTTTTTAGGAAAGCCAAGCCCTGATTTTGCCGATTGAATGGCTTTATTCATTTTATCAATTAGAGATTCTTCATAAGAAGCTTTATACTCACTCAGTGTGTCAGGAAAAGGAGGGCAGGTAATTAAGATACGCAGTTGTGCTTCATTTTTAGAAGCTAATTTTAGTGCCAACTGTAAGGCTTCTGTTTCATCTTTCACTCCATGACTAACAAATAAAATATTATGAAATCGTTGCATTACTTATTCCTCCTTGAAGCGGTTTTTTGAGAAAGCAACGATTCAGCATTGTGTTTGAACCATTGCTTTTGAGCCTCTTACATGTACTGGCCGCCATTCACATCCAGATTGGCCCCAGTAATAAAACCTGATGCAGAAGATGCCAAAAAGGCAACGGCTTCTGCAACATCTTGTGGGAGGCCTAAACGCCCAACCGGTATTGCTGAAATTATAGTATTTAATACGTCTTCTCGCATGGTGCTCAGCATGGGCGTTTCAATATAGCCAGGGGAGATGGTGTTCACCGTAATGCCCTTGCTCGCTACTTCAAGTGCCAGGCTTTTGGTAAAGCCAAATAAAGCGGCTTTAGTTGCTGCGTAATTACATTGTCCAAACTGACCTTTACGTCCGTTAATGGAGGAAATGGAGATAATCCGTCCATATCCTTTTTCAAGCATTGCGGGTAAGGTATTTCTCGTCATATTAAATACGCTGGTTAAATTCGCATCCAATACAGATTGCCATTGCTCTAGCGACATCTTTTTTAAACTGGAATCCTGAGTTACCCCTGCATTGTTGACCAGTACGTCAATACGTCCATAACGCTCCATGACGAGCGAAACCAATTTTTCGCAATCATTAAACTGCGCGATATCCGCATACAGTATATCAATCTCAAACCCTGCTTTTTGTTGTGCTTTCTGCCACTGAATTGCTTCTTCATGATTGCCATTTTTGAAGTAGCAGGCAATGACACAATAGTCTGTTGCTAATCGTTGGCAAATTGCAGTGCCAATTCCGCCTGTACCACCAGTAACAATAGCTATCTTTTTTTCCATGATTATCCTCCTTATTAAATTAGTTTGTCCCTATAAAAAAGTACTTTATGGCTAACGTTTGATTGATGCCCTTTTTAGCATTAAAAATCCAGCTAATCCTGATATAAAAGAACCAAGAACCACCCCAATTTTAACCATTGGCATTAAACTTGAGTCATTATTTTGGTAGGCTAACGTGCCAATAAAAAGACTCATGGTAAAGCCAACGCCACAAATGAGTGCAATGCCATAGACTTGAGTAAGGCTCACCTTATCTGCTTTAAGAATTTGCTTGAACTTAACAAAATAACCTAAAGAGATGAAAATGCCGAATTGTTTGCCAAGAAACAATCCTAATCCAACTCCGAGTACGATAGGATGAGTAAACATCGATACATCAAGTCCTATAAAGGTAACGCCTGCATTAGCAAATGCGAACAGAGGAAGAATTAAAAAAACAACCCAATGATGTAATCCATCTTCCAAACGAGACAGCATGGATTGTTTCCCCTCATCAGGAATCGTCATGGCAATCACAATCCCTGCAAGGGTTGCATGAACGCCTGATTTTAATACCGCAATCCACAAAGAAGCTCCAAAAAGCATGAAGACCGAGATATGACGACATTTGAAATAATTTAAGCCAATCAAAATCAAAGTAAACAATAAAGCGAGTGAAAGCGAGAGTAACGATAAGTTCTCGGTATAAAATAATGCAATAATAATAATGGCTGCAATATCATCAAAAATAGCGATTGCGGTGAGTAAAATTTTAAGTGAAAAAGGAACGTTAGAGCCTAAAAGAGATACAATCCCTAAAGTAAAGGCAATATCAGTGGCAGTGGGGATTGCCCACCCTTTAAGATACACTGGATTGTGAGCGTTAAAGAAAATAAAGATTAATGCTGGAAATATCAATCCGCTTAATGCCGTAAGGGCAGGAACTAAAAGGTTTGTTTTGTTACTTAAAATTCCGCGATTGATTTCCCGTTTTATTTCAAGACCAATCAATAAGAAATATATGGCCATTAATCCATCATTAATCCACAAAAGGAGCGGTTTTTTTATAGACAGACTTCCAACAGAGACATTGCCACTAATACTTAAAAAATGTTCATAACCCATACGATAAGGGGAGTTAGCAACAATTATTGCAAGTACTGCAGCAATGAATAATAGAGTCCCGCCAAGAGTTTCTAAGTTGTAAAAGGAATCCGATTTTTTCATGAATTTATTTTATAATTTATTAAAAAAATTAAGTGTACCCGGTATTGCTATTCGGTACAATTTGCGGTTCACAGGGATTTGATTTACCTATCATTTCTACTATTATTATTGGGAGTCGATTATCCAGTGTATGACTCAATTTAGAAAAGAGGAATTTTTCGAATAACCGCTCATTATTCTGATACTTTTAACATAGGGATTAAGCATGCCCCATCTTGGGACAATTATAACGGATTTGGCATGGCCCATTAGCTTGGTTATCGCTTGGATTTTTGGAGAAATTGGATTTCGATGGGCGAAACTACCTCATATCAGTGTTTATGCAATGATTGGCTTTATTCTTGCACCAACTCAAATGGGATTATTACCAAAAAGCGAAACTTCATCCATTTTATTTTTAGCAAATATTGGTTTTGGACTGATTTTATTTGAATCTGGATATCGAATAAATTTACGATGGTTTTTTAATAACTTATGGATTTTTGCAACCAGTTTTGCGGAAGCGGCACTAACTTTTGTGTTGGTTTATCTGGTAACAAAATACTTTGGGTTAAATCAATCTAAAAGTCTGTTGTTAGCAGCACTATCCACAGCTACCTCTCCGGCAACCATTATTCGCATAATTCATGAACAGCATAGTTCTGGACAAGTAACAGAGCGTACTCTTCATTTGTCAGTATTAAATTGTATTTTTGCGGTATTTCTTTTTAAGGTTATTATTGGTTTGGTCATTTTTAGAAACTCTGGCGATTTATGGGACGCAATTTCTCAGAGCTTAATTGTTCTATTAATCTCAACTAGCTTAGGAATCCTATTTGGAGTGGTTCTACCTACTCTTCTTAAAACGTTTAAAAATACGTGCAGTGACAACACACTCGCATTTTCAATTGCACTAATTTTATTAGTAGCTATAACACATTATTTTAAACTTTCCCCAGTACTAGCAACTCTAACCTTTGGGATTGTGTCTCGGCATGGTCGTATTGTATTTAACTCTTCTCAACGTGGATTTGGTACGTTAGGCGATTTATTAACCGTTTTATTATTTGTATTTATTGCAGCACAAATCGATTGGCATCTAGTGGCGAACGGATGGGCTCTTGGATTATCTATTATTCTTGTTCGGCAGTTAGCAAAAATTAGTGGCATTAGCTTACTTGCTTATTACAGTGGAATCTCCTTGAAAAAGGGCCTACTTACAGGGGTTGCAATGGCGCCAATTTCTGTATTTGTCATCTTAATATTAGAACAAATTCGGTATATAGGGCTCAATTTAGTTGAGACTCTAGCTCCACTGGCAGTGGTTGCAATTAGTTTAGAAGTTATAGGTCCAATTATGGTTCAATATTCGTTTTATTTTGCAAAAGAGACTCCAGCAACAAAGGAGAGATAAAATGCCTTTGGAGGTATTTAATGATTCCAAGCTCTTGACCATGGGTGTTGAGCTTGAATTGCAATTAGTTAGTCTTAGTGATTATGATTTAACGGATTCCAGTCCTGATTTGCTGGAATTATTAAAACGTCATCCATTTCCAGGCGCTTTTACGCCTGAAATAACTGAAAGCATGATCGAAGTTTCCACTGATGTTCATAGTGATTATGAGCAACTTTTAAAGCAATTGTTGGCTATTCGCGACAATTTAATATTCGCTGGAGATAAGTTGAATATTGGGATCTGTGGTGGTGGATCACATCCATTTCAATTATGGTCAGAGCGAAAAATATTTAACAAATTACGGTTTATAGAGGTATCTAAACTTTACGGGTACTTATCCAAGCAATTCACTATATTTGGTCTACATATTCATATTGGCTGTACTTCCGGAAAAGAAGCTCTTTTTCTACTTCATAGTTTGAATCGCTATATTCCACATTTTATTGCCCTATCTGCTTCTTCTCCTTTTGTACAGGGAAAGGATACTATGTTCAACTCCGCACGACTAAATTTCGTTTTTGCATTTCCTTTAAGCGGTCGAGCACCCTATGTATTAGATTGGGAACAATTTAATACATATTTCGCCAAAATGGAGCGAACTGGCATAGTTCATAGTATGAAAGACTTTTATTGGGATATTCGCCCAAAACCTGAGTTCGGAACAATTGAATTACGTGTTTGTGATACTCCCTTAACAGTAAATCGAGCCGCAGCTTTAGCTTCTTATTTGCAATCATTATGCGCCTATCTACTTGAAAGAGAAGAACCTCTTCCAACTGAAGATGATTATCTTGTATACAACTATAATCGATTTCAAGCGTGTCGGTTTGGTTTGGAAGGGACCATTATTCACCCTAAAACATATGCGCCAATATCGCTACGGGAAGATATACTGACTACGATACGTTTAATACAATCACATGCTGAACAATTAAACGGTATGGGTGCATTGGACCATATAAATAGAATTACCCATCAGGGAAGTGACGCGTCATTTTTGCGACAAACATTTATAGAGCAAACAAGTTTAGAAAGTATAGTGGATGCATCATTAAAACAATTTAGATTTTCAAAATAGGGCTTTTGCAACAAGATCTCAGATTAATCTCAAAAAATTTCCTGCTTTTATAATTTATTACTCGAAACATGATTTACAAGTCGGCTTAAAATTAATTGACTCACTTTATTCAATCGCAGCATAATTCTATATGCTTCCGTTTTAAGTATGATTATTATATTCTCACTTAAAACGCTTCATGAGGCATTCTGTAAACAGTTCATTCTAAAATTATCACACGCAGGGTCGCTTTGAGGTTCTATAAGAGGAGCATATAAATGTATAAAAAAATTATAGTCGCATTTGATGACAGTGATACATCGTATTATGCGCTACAAGAAGCAATCAAATTAACAAAGGAAGCGAAAGCAGATTTACTTATTATTCATGTTGTTGAGGAAAACTTCCTGTTTCATGGAGGGCCGAGCTTTGATTATGGAGCTCTTAAAGCCGTATATAGAGAAGAAGGACAGCGAGTTTTAGATAAAGCAAAAAAAGTGATGACCAGTCACTCCTCAATTAAATTTGAAGCCAAACTAATAGAGCTTATATCGTCTCAGGGAAGAATTGCCGAGGTTATAGCTGAAGAAGCAGCAAACTGGCCTGCAGATTTACTTGTTCTTGGAACACATGGCCGACGAGGATTTAGCCGATTATTCATTGGCAGTGTAGCCGAAAATACCTTACGCATTGCAACAATCCCTGTTTTACTCATCCGCAGTCCAGCAACCAGCTAATAAAAATTTTTATGCCGTGAGTATCTCATCAACTGTTGCAAAGTAAATCGATTTTCTTTTTAACTACCCGAATAAAATTATTTACGTGAAATTTTTTTCTTTGCTAATAGCGATGCTTGACATGGGCTTAGAGCTATGCAAAAGATTAAGGTGATCACTACAGTACCCAAAGCAATGAAGATAGGGATTTTAAACCAAGGTGCAATGAGCATCTTGACGCCCACAAAGACTAAAATTAATGCAATTCCATATTTAAGGAGATGGAAACGACGATGCATATTAGCCAATAAAAAATATAATGCGCGTAATCCAAGTATTGCGAAAATATTCGAGGTAAAAATAATAAAGGGATCATTTGTTACTGCGAAAATAGCAGGAATGCTATCTACTGCAAAAATCAGATCACTGACTTCGACAAGAATCAATACAAGGAAAAGGGGGGTAACATACCATAATTGATTGTGGACAATAAAAAATCGTTCACCTTGCAGTTCGTCAGTAATGCGCAGATGCTGGCGCATCCAACGAAGAACAGGATTTTTTGCGAGATCTGGTTCATGTTCGGCAAAGAAAGCCATTCTAATACCTGTAATTATCATCAAAAAGCCAAAGAGGTAAAGTACCCAGTGAAATTGATTCACTATCCATATACCTAGTAAGATAAGAATTAAGCGCATAACGATGGCACCGAGTACTCCATAGATTAGGACTCGTCGTTGATATTCTGCCGGGATGGAGAAATAACTAAAAATCATGAGAATAACGAACACATTGTCGATAGATAAAGATTTCTCGATGAGATATCCTGTGAGAAATTCCAGTGCTTTTTCATTAGCAATTTGTGTGTTGGACGTGTATACAAGATACCACCAAAAGAGCAGGTTAAAAATGAGTGCTAACATGAACCATACAATAGTCCAGGACAGAGCTTCTTTTGTTGAAACGCGATGCGCTTTTCGTCCGCTTAATAAAAACAGATCAATAGCAAGCATCATGATCACAAAGACTAAAAAACCTAACCACATCCACCACTCACTGACTGTAGTCATCTGATCATTCTCTGACACGTAGTTAAATTAATCGGGTGTAGCGCCATAATCCACTTCAACATCGCCCCTGATTTTGCCAATTGAATGGCTTTGTTCATTTTGTTAATTAACGATTCTTCATCAGAAGTTTTGTATTCACTCAGTGTGTCAGGAAAAGTCGGGCACGTATTGAAGATACGCAGTTGTGCTTCGTTATTAGAGGCTAACTTTAGTGCCAACTGTAAGGCTTCTGTTTCATCCTTCACTCCAGGGCTTACAAATAGAATACTATGAAATCGTTGCATTAGTTATTCCTCCTTGAAACGAGTTTGTTTGAAAAGCAATGGTTCAGCATCGTGTTTGAACCATTGCTTTTAAGCCTCTTTAATGTACTGGCCGCCATTCACATCTAGATTAGCCCCGGTGACAAAACCTGAAGTAAGGGAGGCCTAAACGCCCAACTGGTATTGCTGAAATTATAGTATTTAATACGTCTTCTCGCATGGAGCTTAGTATGACGCTCATTAATGAGCGAATTTAAAACATTTATCTTTTACGAAGATGGATCCATTTTAAAAAGTAGTTATAGTAGATAGGACATAATTATGTTTGTATAGTGATAAGAGGATGTTTTTAAGGATATTCTTATGGATGACAATTTATATAAAGAGGCATTACTCAGGCTCGATAATGCCTCTACTCTCGCTTCTCTTGATCCAGAAGCAGTTGAAAAGTTAAAACATGCAAAAGCATGCCTTGAGGTGGCGATACCAGTACGAATGGATGATGGACAATTAAAAATATTTACCGGTTATCGTGTCCATCATAATTCTATACGGGGCCCCACTAAAGGGGGCATTCGCTTCCATCCAGAAGTGAGTCTTTCTGAAATAAAAGCTTTAGCTTTCTGGATGACCATTAAGTGTGCTGTAGTTGGTATACCTTTTGGTGGTGCAAAAGGTGGCGTTATTGTTCATCCGAAACAATTATCACGCCTTGAATTAGAACGATTAAGCCGAAGTTACATTACATCCATAGCAGATTTTATTGGACCTGATTTAGATATTCCTGCCCCTGATATGTATACAAACGCTATGATTATGGGATGGATGATGGATGAATACTCTAAAATTGTCCGTCAAGCAACACCGGCTGTAATTACAGGGAAACCTTTACCGTTGGGTGGAAGCCAGGGCCGAGAAAGTGCTACAGGTTTAGGTGCTTATTATTGTATTAAAGAACTGGAAAAAATAAAAAAATGGCCTCCTCAAAAAATGCGCGTAGCTATTCAAGGTTTTGGAAATGCAGCACAACCGTTAGCGCAATTGTTACATCGAGATGGTTATAAGATTGTGGCGGTTAGTGATTCCAGAGGTGGTATATACCGGGCACAAGGCTTTGATATTCCAAGTATTATTTATGCAAAAAACAAATTTGAACAGGTTCAAGCCGTCTATTGTGAAGATTCAGTTTGCCAAATGGTTAAAGCAACTCAGATAACTAATGAAGAACTTTTAGAATTAAAAGTTGATATTTTAATTTTGGCGGCACTTGAAAACCAAATAACTAAAGAAAATGCGGAAAGAATAAAAGCACCTATCATTATTGAGGTTGCTAATGGACCTACTACAGCAGATGCCGATGATATTTTAAAGAGAAAAAATATTCTCGTCGTGCCCGACGTTTTAGCTAATGCAGGCGGGGTTACGGTAAGTTATTTTGAATGGGTTCAGAATAAATCAGGTTACTATTGGACCTTAGCACAGGTCCAAAGACGTTTACGGGCTATCATATCAAGAGAATTTAACAAAGTTTTTGAGTTACAGGAAGCTTATCAAGTTGACCTGCGTACTGCTGCTTATATTCATGCATTAAATCGACAGGCGGAAGCTGTCACAGCCCAAGGGACTCATGATTATTTTTCCGAGTCTTATTGAAAAAATCTATTTCTGAATACTCTATGAAACGTTGACTAAAATATGCTCGTGCTCGTGTATCAATTTGGTACTATCTAATTCTCTAAAAAATCATTATAAGGGATTGTTTTAACTGCAAAGATTGCGTTTTTATTTGCAAGGAAATATGGCGGCGTAATTGATGATAGGCTCCGTTTCGATTTAATACAACTTGTACGGATTGGAGTTTCATTACATCGCTAATGTAATCTAACAAATAATCACTCCTTAAAACCGCATTCATATCCCATAATACAAGTTTGGTTAGATTGCTCAATGCATTGCAGCTCCATTTGCTTTAATTTGTTTCTCCAACGAACAATGAAGCTAAAAGTGACTTTTTCATAATAACGTTAAGAGTTTTGATCCATATTTTATCTGTCAACCTAAAATTAATGTCCTATTATTAAATCAAGGAGGATAAATATTATTCATACACTTGGGTTTTGAATACATATGATTTCATTATGGCCAATCAAATACTAAGGGTGAATTATGAAAAAAATATTCTTGGCAGTTCTTACGACATTACAAACATCATGGGTATATAGTTCTGATTATTATGGGCCAACCCTCTGTATTTACCCTCAGTATGATTGCTTAAAAGTAGCTCATGGTCATAGTTGGGAAAATCTTTTTCCAGATCCACAACAACGTGATTTAGTTCAGCGGTTGAATCGCAGTTACAATACTCTTTGGCCTGGTAAAGAAATTGCAGTTCCCGTTAATTTGGCGAATTTAAACCTCTTTGATATTTCCCCATTCCAATTAAAAGTTGATGCTGACGGAGAAAAGCAAATTATTGTTGATCAGGAAAAACTGGCTTGGGCTGCGTATAATCACCAGGGGCATTTAGTAAAATGGGGACCTATCTCTTCAGGTCGTGACAAATGTGTGGATAGCCCGAAATCGTGCAGAACACTCACTGGGACATTTCGTGTTTTTAGTAAAGAAAATGAACAGTGTCGATCCAACACCTATGATAATGCCAAAATGCCTTATTGCATGTATTTCCATAAAGGATTTGCTCTTCATGGTTCCAATGACATTCCAGGATACCGTGCAAGTCATGGATGTGTGCGTCTATTTACGGAAGATGCCAAATGGTTAAATCATGAGTTCATTGAATTATCTAGCGAAAATAATGATTTTCTGGGAACTAAAGTCATAATAAAGCCCTTACTTACCAACTCAACAATTCCAACTAAGGCCAAAAGGTAATTTGCCCATCCAATGAACCCATTCACTCAAAGCCAGTTTTATTGTTTTCTAAAATGTGGATTTCATTTACTATAATCATAATAGCAATGGCTCGTTTTGCTAACATAGGTTTTCTCGCATATCCAGCTCAAACTAGCAATGAAAAGAATTGTATAAGGTGTTAGTTGGTGCTTTGCAACCCTCTAGAACAAGACGCCTGTTTCAATAAGAAGCCGTCCTTGCTGTGGTTCGTGCCATTCTGACCAAAGGCAGAACCGCAGTAATATTATTTGCCTCCACAAAGGAAACCTCACCGTGTGCAAAGAAGATGCCTCGTTGGTAGGTTGGTGTTAGCGTTAGCTACCAGGCATTACTGCCAGGACCAATTGATCCCGCCTGTTGTATCAATATATTAGGCGCGACCAGCAATGCTCCAATAGGTATTGAAAACAAATTTTGTTGATAAAGCAACGCCATAAGTCGATGCCGAGTTCAGTAGACCGATACCAGTGTCCTTAGGAACATGAGTAAATTGTAATGAAGGACTAACCGTCAACTGCCCTGAGGTATAAGAATAAATCAAACCATAAATGTGACTGTTATTCTGCGCTAACGGAGTCATTAGACTGGCTGTCATTTGATAAAGATTTACAAAGAGTATTAGAACTTACTGAAAAATTGCTTCCTATCTATTTGCTTTTTGCACATATGCGCTTAGTCAATGCGACGTGCCCTATTGCACTTGGTAGTATTCCGCGAATGAATAATCGAGTTAAAGAAGCTTTTCTGTGGTTTATAAAAAATCTCGGAATTATCCATTAAAATTCCACTGCTAAATCAAATTAATTAAGCTATTAATATTTCCCAGTATATCTCACAATACAGGCAATAACGCCGATAATTTTAGCATCAGTTACTTTATCAATTTTTATATTCCCCCAATTATCATTTTCGGCACGTAATTCAAATGGATTAAATTCTTTTGATAAAACTAGTTGCTTGTATTTTCGTACAATAACCTCATTGTCTTCGTTTAGCTGTGCTACAACTAAACTTCCTGGGTGTGGCTCAGAATTAGGATCAATAATTAAAATATCATTTACTCTCAATTCTGGGTGCATGCTTTCATCTTTCATTTTTAGAGCAAATGCGTTTTCTCCAATATGAGTACTAAGTTCAGCAGAAATAGGTATAAAGTCTATTTTATCTAAATTATGTTCGTTCCTCATCGTTTGAATAAATTCTTTAGCATCACAGGCTTGTTGATGATCAAGTATTGGAATCAACAATCCTAATCCTGGAGTTTTTTGTGGACGTTTCTCATCGGTTAGACACATTAAATAAGCAGGTGAAATATCCAGTGCTTTGGCCAGTTGTTTTATTTCTTCTGGCCCTGGAGTCCTATCACCTCGTTCCCAATTGCTAATTCTTGATTGTTTAAGATCATCCGTTAGCTCCTCCAGAGCTTTTCTTGTTAAGCCCTTTGCTATTCGTTCTTCTTGAATTCTTTGACCAATTCTTTCTTTTATATTCATATTAACCAACCCAATTAATCCCATGTTGTGAAAATATATATTGACATCGCATCAAATAGTGTTAAATTAAAATTATTATTTACACGAATCGTACGATTGCGATGGTTGTTAATAATAAATATACCATAGAAAAAAAATAATAACGAATTTATACACGGATTGAGAGTGAATGATGGATTTTGTAATTAATGATAAAGAACTTGCTACTTTATGTGGGTTACCTCACTTTCAGCAATTGGCTTACCTAAGAGGGATAAGACCATATATGGACGTCAAAACAGGCTTGGTCGGTATTAAGCGTGGAATCAGCTATCAATCAATCGCAGAGCAACTATATATCGAGCCGCATCAAGGAATTAAAAGCGAGAGTTATTCGCGTATGCAAATACGCCGCGCTTTATCTGCTTTAGGGCGTGCAGGGCTTATTACACCACATTCCGAAGGCTTAAAATTAATTTTAAAATGCGAATTAGCCACAAGGGATTATTCTGTCCAAAATAAACTAGACCTAAACCCGACACAGCAACTAGTCCTTGTTAAAAATAAACAATGTCTTATAAATACAGGCTTTCCAGAGACATATTCACTAAAAGCCGACATAGATAAATCGCCAAAAGCCGACACACCTCTAAAAGAAGATAATTATTATATTTTTTTATTATCGCAATTCGAAAAATTTTGGGATTTGTATCCTCTAAAAAAAGCAAAGCAAAAAGCATGGGAAGCATTTCAAGATCTCCATCTCACTGCTGAGTTATTAACGAAAATTTATTCATCGTTACAACAACAAATCCAGTTTTATCAGCAACAGCACAGCCAAGGTCAATGGGTTGCTGCCTGGAAATATCCTGCTAATTGGTTAGCCCAACATTGTTGGGAAGATGAGATTCAAAGTAATACGTGTCAGGAGACAAATAATGCAGTCCATGAAACAAATTATAAGAAACAACCCGTTAGAGACAGCTTCTGGGAGTCCTGTAAATCAGGCCTTGAAGAAGAAATCGATGACAGCAACATCATCGAACTCAGCGTCTATCGAGGAACAACGAAAGCGTATTGATCGGTTATTTTTGAGGTTTGCAGCAATGTATGGACAGGTTTGGCGTAGCCAATTTAAAAGCGATGAATATTTAGTTTTTGTTAAAAATGAATGGCAACAAGGACTATTTGACTATGCAGATAACATCCTTGAGCTAGCGATTGAGTTATGTCGAAAAAATAAAGAATTACCACCAACTTTACCGCAATTTATCGATTTTTGTAAAAACTGCTCTAAGAGAAGTGCATTTTTTGAACGAGATGAATCTCCCAAAAAGAATAACCCTGAAGTGGCTAAAACCCATTTGCAGAAAATAAAACAAATTTTAAATATGAAAATTAACTAAAAAGGAGAAGATGATGTTGAGTTTAACTAGAAGAGTGGGTGAAAGCATTGTTATTGGAGAGGATATATTTATTACGGTTCTGGCATGTAAAGGGAATCAAGTACGCGTTGCTTTTAATGCACCTAACTCAGTACCAATCCACCGTTATGAAATTTATCAAAAAATTCAATATGAAAAGCGAGAGGGTTTTGTCGATCCTACAAAGAAATTCTGTCCATCAATGCAGCAATCAATTCTCAATCACCATTAAATGGGAGCAGAAACATGTCTTTATTAAATCAGTATAGAAGTAACGTGTTAAGCAACATTAACGCTCATACTGGAAAGATTTTAATACTTATTTGCTTGCTTATAATGACACAGGGAAGTTTTGCTGAAGATGCCTTATCTGCTGCTGAGCCTGTGGTAAAAGACACTTACAACGGCTCAATAAAAACCTATCTTTATGTCGGAGAGGCTGTTGCGGCTGTTTGTACCTTAATTTTTACCCGAAATATTAAGACGCTCGGTGCAGTTGGTGGAGTGGCTATTTTTTTAAATGTCGTTGCAATGCTGGCAGGGATTTGAGATGGAGGATCCAAAAAAATACAAAACACCCCAATTTCTCAATGAACCTTATCGATTGATTATTTTTACAATTGATGAGGTCATTGTGGCGGTATTAACACTTTATGTCATTGGTGCTGTTTGTGGTTTCGCCGTTACTTCCCTCGTCTTAACTTGTGCATTTTTATTTCTTCTGAAACGCATGAAGGGGAATGAGGGGCCTTATTTTTATATCCACCTTTTTTATTGGTTTTTTTCTCTATCGCCAAAGTTGCGAGCAACACCACCGTCATGGATTAGAACGTTTTTGGGGTAACCGATGAAAATAGAACAAAAAAAATCAGAGTTAATGAAGGAAAAAAAGACCCGAGTTTTACTCATGGGAATTAGTAGCGTATTACTTGGTATGGCATTCATGCAATCAATTACCATTGTAGCCTTATTGCATTATGCTCATAGCAAACACGAAACTCGTTTTATTCCCCCTAAAATATCTCAAGAATTTACGCTTTCTGGAACAGGTGTATCAGAAGGCTATTTAAGAGATATGACTAATTTCTTAACACAACTTCGTTTTAATGTGACATCAAGCTCGGCCACTTATCAATTTAATGCGCTCTTAGCTTATGTAAATCCCTCATTGTATGGCGACATAAGAGCGCAATTGGTAAAGGAAGTAGAGCTAATCAATCACGAACATTTATCCAGTGTGTTTTATCCATCAACCTTTGAAATTGATATCAAACACTTGAGCGTAAAAGTAATAGGGCAGATGAAGCGTTTTGTAGGCGCCGATTTAATGTCTGATGTTCGGGAGACTTTTTTAGTTAGATATTCCTATGAGTATGGCCTGTTGAAATTAACGAATCTAGAGAAGGTGTAATCATGAAACAAATGGCAATGATATTAAGCCTAGGTTTATTCATAGCAACAGCGCAAGCGGCCCAAATAAAAACGGTTAGAAATTATGAGGATATTTTCATTAATGCCTCAATTAAGGAACCCAATAATCTTGTGTTAGAGGATGATCGTATTCAGCAAATAAAAGCGCCAGGTAACACCTTGATTGATGCATGCAATGGAAAAGCAAATTGCAAGTTAATTGATGATACGACTGGCATTCTAACTTTTTTACCATCGCCACTTTATCACACGCGCGCTTTTACGATTAATTTGCTTACAGAAAAAGGATTTTTTTATAACGTGCGCGTAGAGCCAAAGCCTATTCCATCACAAACAATCGTTTTTAAATCCTATAAAAATCCTGTAATTCGTGCTCGCGCCCCACGTACCTCAAGTTATGAAAAAGTGATGGTTGGTTTTTTACGAGCACTGGTTAACGGGTATTTACCAGAGGGGTTTACTCAAATCATACCCAAAAAGCTTTCTGTATATAAAGGGCAAAAAACACAATTAAAACGTTTGTTAACCGTTCAAGGCAATCGTATGCGAGGTGAAATTTTTGAATTAAAGAACATCACCAATCAGCCTATTGATGCTAAGGAATCCTGGTTTAATTGGCCTGGAACCAAAGGGGTGGCGCTAGCAAAAAATCATTTAGCACCATTTGAAACAACTCGATTGTACAGGATTAGCTAATATGTCTCTTCAACTCAAAAAGCAACAACAAATTCTTTTAGGTATTGTGGTTGGTGTAATAGTGCTTGTGATCGCCTGCTTTGCCTTATTGGGAAACAAGACGGTCAAATCCAAAGAGGTTGATAAGCCCACTTATAAAAAACACAGCTTAGCTAGCCCAATATCGACAAGCACTAATGAATCCCACTGGATTGAAAAAACACAAAATGCCTGGCGCGCCGAGCTTGAAAAATCAGAGCTCCTTGATAAAAACCTTAAAGCGCTAGGTGATGAAAAAGACAAGCAAAGCAAACTCATTAGCAAGCAAAAAGATGAACTTGCGGAAATGAAATCAACGCTTTCTGAACTGAAGCATCAAATAGTTAAGCTACAAATGGAACGCGTAACTCCAGCAGAAAGAACATTAAAAAACAATGAGCTACACAATGGATTATTACCCCGAGCGAATGAAGCAACAGTGAATAACTCTATGGAGATGGATTCAGGATTTATTCAATACACTGCCAAGTTGAATAAAAAAGCCAAGCCACGAATTAAAACACCCAATAATTATGTCTTCTCCAATACCTTTGCTAAAGCAGTTGTTTTACAAGGTGCAGATGCATCTGCTGGAGTTTTAAGCCAGGCCAACCCCGATATTATGATATTTCAAATAATCGATGATGGAATTATGCCGAATAAATATAGGGCACCTCTTAAAGGATGTATGGTAAGTGCCTCTGTAATTGGCGATATATCAAGCGAGCGAGGAAAGTTTCGTACCGAACGATTAAGTTGCATTCATTCCAATGGTACCAATCTCGACATCCAGGTTACTGGCGTCATTTCAGACTCCAAAAACGGAATTCGTGGACGTGCCGTCTGGCGTGATGAGCCGATGGTGAAAAAAGCGTTTTGGGGTAATTTCTGGGAAAGCATGGGTAATATTGGTCAGCAATATTCCACAGATTACAGCACTTCTGCTCTTGGAAGTGTGGCAACAATCCAACCTGGAAAAATTCCCCTCGCAGCTGTTTCTAGCGGTGGATCGGGTGCGGCCAAAATGTATGCGCAGTACAACATCAAGCGTGCTGAAATGTACCATCCGATTATTCAATTGCCACCAATGGTTACAGTAGATGTAACTTTTCTAAAAGGTTTTTGGCTTGATGGAGGAACTGATACTAATGCACCTGACCAACCAGAAGACAACCAAAACTCCAAAGGCGTTTATGAAGTGACGTCAGAGTCTGAAACTGCTGAAGAAAAAGCTGCTAATCAATTTTTCTATAAAAACCACTCTTTTTAAGGATGTAAAGAACATGAAGATTTTAATTGCCTTATTACTGTTGCCCTGTGTTGTTTTAACAGGTTGTACCAAATTGAACGAGGACTTTGATTGTCCAGCACCAAATGGAGGTTCGTGTAAACGTATGGATGAGGTTTATGACATGGTGAATGGTAAGGGTAAATTAGCTGTAGCCCCTAGCCGAAATCCTTTAGTGATTGACGGAAGACCAGGCCAGCCTGTGCGTTATGGAGAAGGGGTGATGTCTCTTTGGATAGTTCCTTATGAGGACACTGATGGCAATTATCATCAAGCCAATCGGGTCTACAGTGTTGTTAAAGAAGGACGATGGGTGCATCAGCCACAATCCGTTTCAAAATAAGGAGAGCCCTCATGTTGTTTGCACTAAAAAAAGCACGTCTTGCCGTTAGAAATACAAGAGCTACTTTAAGTCATGCGACAAGCTCACTAGTGGAAACTGTGCGAGAAGAGCTTGGCATGACGGATGCGCATCATAAAAAACAAATTGAAGCGCTGTTAGATACCTATTGTTTGTCACCTTATTTACCGGATGAGGTTTACGATTCGGAGGCAGATATTTATCCCTACAAACAGGCTTCTCATATGATGTTTGAATGCTCAACACTGATTGGTGCCAGTGAAGAAACAGTAACTATTCTCACCAGTATATTAACGGATATTTTGCCTCCCGACAGTTGTTTTCATGCCTTGTTTTGGGCATCGCCTAAGGTTGGTCACATGATTGATGAAATGGAGAGTCAGCGCAGTCAAGGCAGTGAGGTGTTAAAAGCTCTGGCTCATCGACGAGCTGAATTTTACCGCAAAGGAGTGTATGGCTCATTAACTAAAGAAAGCAATTTTGTATTGCGTGATTTTCGACTTTTCTTATGTATTTCAATACCGCGAAAGTCCATAGAGGACGATCGTTTATTACTTGGCAGTTTGCGCGAAGACATTAGCAACAATCTAAAGTCAGTCAACATTGTGTGTAAGGAGCTCTCTGTTGAACAAGTGATTAGTTTAAAGCGTGAGTGGTTATTTCCAACAGAGAGTTTGTATGAAGAAAAAATAAATTATGATGCTCATACTGAAATTCGCTTCCAGCTTACTGACATTGAAGCAAGAATGCGTGTTAAGTCGAATCAAATAGAGATTGAGCGAGAAGAAGACACCCGCGTTATTAAATGCTTGTCTGTAAGGCAGTATCCTAAATCTCCTATGCAATGGCAGATGGGTGATTTATTTGGAAAAATGTTTAATACCTCTTTGCAAATAAGTTGTCCTTTTCTTTTTAGCTTTGCAGTACGAGTTAAAGATAAAGACAAGGTTATGGCCACATTAGATGCCAAGTATGCCGATGAAGGCCAAAATGCCAAACAGCCCTTTATTGCTAAATGGGTCAAGAATTTTAACAAAAAATACGCAGAAATCGAGGAATTAAGAGAGCGATTGAGTTGCGATGACTCTTTGGTTGATTCTTATTATAACGTTTTATTGTTTACAACACCTGATAATGTCCGTCGCGATGTACGACGGGCTAAAGATGTATTTCGTGGCAACCAATTTGATTTGCGTACGCCAACGGGCTTGCAGCTGCAAACACTTCTGGCATCCATGCCATTTGCACCAGCTGAAGGCATGTTTGATGATTACAAATCATTTGGGCGGGTAAGACCTTTAACCAGTTTTAATACAGTTAACTTATTACCTATCCAGGGAGAGTGGAAGGGTTCAGGGCGATTTGCTCAAGTCTATCCACAAAGACGAGGACAATTTACCGCTATTTATTTTTTTGACAACGTAGTCAGAAACTACAATGTTGCCATTGTTGCACCGCCTGGAAAAGGGAAATCATTCTTAATGAATGATTACATCCAAAGTCTGTTATCCCAGGGGGGATTTGTTTATATCATTGATGTAGGCGGCTCCTACGCTAAATCGTGTGAGATGTTGAACGGACAGCTCATTGATTTTAATCATGATACAGAAATTAGCTTAAATCTCTTTTCAACAATTGATGCAACAGTCAAAAATGATACTGCGTTTAAAGACGTGCACAACCAGTTAATTCAGCTCGTTGGTATGATGGCAAGACCATCGGGTAACATCAGTGATGAAGAACGAAGCCATATTGAGAAAGCCATTGAAGCAATGTGGCGACAACACCGCAATGATACAACAATCACTCTTATTGCTCATCACTTAGAAGCGAGTCACGATCCTATTTCTCAAAATATTGGGAGGCTGTTGTACAGCTATACTAAAAACGGTCGTTATGGCAATTATTTTGAGCCACCTTGTTCACTGGATTTTAAAAGAAACTTAGTCATTTTAGAGTTGGGTGGCCTTGATGGGAATAAGGACTTACAACGCATTGTATTGAAAATCTTAATGTACCAAATCACCAATGCGATGTATTACACGCCAAAGCATATTCCCAAAAGCTGTTTAATCGATGAATCCTATGAATTGCTTTCAGATAATGGCACGGGCGGCAGTGCTAACTTTGTTAATGAGGGTTATCGACGTGCGCCTAAATACGGTGGAAATTTTATTACAGTGACTCATGGTTTAGATGATTATGAGAATAATCCAACTGCCAAAATGTGTTACGACAATGCCTATTATAAAATCTTTTTAGGTGCCTCCAAAAGTACGATTGATACTCTAAAAACGAGTAATCAGTTGGATGCTTATGGTGAGCGTTTAATTCGAAGTCTGAAAATTACCAATGAATACTCTGAGTTCTTAATGATGTGTGAAGAGAATTCAACAGTGCATCGTTTGATTGTCGATCCCTTCTCACGGGTACTCAATACTACACGTGGTCCTGAAGTAGAAGCCTTGAAACGATTAATGGCAACAGGCTTGCCATTGGCTGATGCAATTTCCAAGGTTGCTCAGGAGGTCTATGGTTATGTTTAAGACAACCAAAGTAGCTATACTTGCTTCATTCTTCACCAGCCTCTTAGTTAACGGGATTATTTATAATGTTTTGAGGCGGCCAGAGATTGCAAGCGTTGATATCCTGGCAATTACCTCTCAATTCATCAAAAAAGAGGCTCAAAAAAATCATTCGAGCCTTGAAAAAAATTTAGTAATCAAAGAATTCTCTCACCGATTGGAACAGGCTTTGAACGACTTATCGCGTTCCAAGTCGTTGATTTTAGTCCCAAGAGAAGCCGTAATTAAAGGGAGTCCTGACTATACAAACGTTCTAATGGATAGAGTTGGTTTGGAGTCTAAATCGTGAGACCGCTTCTATTAATTATCTGCTTGCTTTATCTACCCTCGGTTGGCGCGAAGGATTTTGGAGTTTTAGGAAAAACCTTCGTAATCGCTGAAATGGATTTTTTAGAGTACATCCAACAAAAAATGGCTGATATGCAGGCCAATGGTGAATGGAAGGCGGTTCAGTCTGAATTTAAAAAACGAGTAAAGGAGCATTTAGCACGCCCAACACCTACACATTTACCCAGGGCAGAGGCAGATAAAGAGTGGTTATTTAATCCATCAGTTACTGTGCCTTATGATGTGAAGGACAATCTCGGTGAAGTAATCGTAAAGCTTGGCACAGTAATTAACCCATTGGAGAAAGTCAGCTTAAACAGCACACTTCTTTTTTTTGATGGCGATGATGAAGCGCAAGTGTCATGGGCTGCGCAAGAGCTAAGACAGCATCAAAAAGTCAAATTAATTCTCACTTCAGGTTCAGCAAAGGATATTGCCAAGCAGTTTAAACAAGCCATTTATTTTGATTTAAATGGATTTTTGGTAGCCAAATTTCAAATAAAGCATTTGCCGGTTAGGGTCATTCAGGCAGGGAAGCATCTATTAATTAAAGAGGTGAGCCTATGAAGCCCATTTTTATATTTTTTGCTTTTATTATTACTGGATTAGCAGAAGCAGGATCGTGTCACGGTCGCTTTGTTAATCCAATCACTGATGTGTGTTGGTCTTGCTTGTTCCCCTTAAGTTTAGGGCAAATCAACCTTATTTCTTCGAATCATTTACCTGACACTAAAAATCCTAAGTTGCCAGTTTGCGAATGCCCAGGAAATCCTATCCCTCGTCTGGGGTTAACGATTGGCTACTGGGAGCCTGTCAACTTAGTCGATGTTACCCGTACTCCTTTTTGTTTGGTTAATTTAGGAGGAATCTCCTTAAATTTTGGCAAGTATTATCGCAAGGGTACGGTTGAAACTGACAGCAATTTGTCCAATCAATCCTTTTATCATGTGCACTGGTACAAATTTCCTTTGATGTATTGGCTGAATGTATTAACCGATGGCATTTGTGTTGAAAAAGGCGATTTTGATATTGCTTACCCCAGCGAATTAGATGCGATGTGGAATGATGATGAGTTGGGTTTTATTATCAATCCTGAAGCCGTATTGTTTGGCAGTTTACCAGCACAAGCAGCTTGTGCTGCTGATGCGAGTACCGCTTTACTGGGTAGTGCCATTGATAAACTCTTTTGGTGTGCAGGAGCCCAAGGAAGTATGTATCCTTTAACTGGGCATGTACAAGAACACGTTGGCGGAGTTCAAGCCTCAGTCTTATTATCAGAACGCATGAATTACAAGCTGCACCGCCAAGGCTTACTGGAAGATTCGGTAGGGCTTGATGATTCAACAAGCAGCACAAAATCCATTTGTCATACTCACTACTCACCAATTTTACCCAAATCACGTTACCGCTATCAGATGGTCAATCCCTTACCAACAACGCATGCTTGTTATCCCTTGGGACGTGCTACGAGTTTATGGGAGGCAGGTCACGAATATCCCCTTAAGGGTGAGGATTTTGGATATTTGATTTTTCGTAAACGCAATTGCTGCGCCTTTTAACGATTAGGAGCTGAAATGTACCCCATATTTTTAGTTGTAATATTCTTGTTTTCAGCGAGAGTGTTTGCAGCAGATGAAGCATATATTGCTTCAATTGAATCAAATGCTCGGAATCGTGCTAACGCGTTTACTCAAGAAGTAAAACAAATCAGTAAAAACCTTAAGTCATCAGAGAAATCAGGACAAATCGATGAGTTTACCCAAGCCCCTAAAGCACAAGAGTCGATAGCCACTCACTTGAAAAAAGTCAGCCAGGTACTGGTGTTTTTATCATTTTCGATGCCTGAACGAAGTCTGCAAGCTTGGCTTTTACAATGCAAACAAAGTGGTGCAACTCCGGTGATTCGTGGGTTGATTCATAATTCGTTTAAAGAAACGATGACTGCAATCCAGAAGTTAAGCAAAAAAACAGGGATTGGAATGCAATTGGATCCGATTCTTTTTAACACTTTTGCTATAACTGCGGTTCCTGCCGTAGTTTATGTCAAAGACATACCTCTTTGTCCTGCCAATATGAATTGTAAGCCAGTGGACTACGACAAACTTTATGGCGATGTATCTCTAGATTACGCTTTGGAAAAATTGGCGAGCAACCAGTCCATAGATGATCCTGCGTTACATCAAATGCTTCTTCGGTTAAAAGGAGCGCAAGTCAGATGAAACATTTCATTTTTATTTTTTTGATCTTAAGCTCACAAATTAACGCGCTTGATTTGAAGCAAGCCTATCAAGAGGGGGCTCAGACAGGAAAAAATCATGCGAATCAATCCATTGATCTACTTAAAGCACTTGATCTGAATCAATTCCCTGGCTATCAAGCGAATCTGTCGCAAGAACATTATTACAGTGGAGTCACTCAGGAAAATACGGGTCTTGAAACGGATTCACAAAAAGGCGTGATGGATAATGAGTCAGGAAAAGCAGTTCATGAAGGCTTTAATCACCGACCTTTACAACAAGTAAATCCAGCCTCCAATACCATGCAAAAACTGAATCAAATTGCGGAAAATGGGGATGCTATTATACGGGGCCAGAATACGGATAAAACCACCTGCTCTTTAAAACCCAAAGAATGTCACTATTCTTGGCAGGAAAAAACATGTTTGACGAGTAAAGGATTAGGAGCACTACATTGTGCAAGAAACCTCCGTTTAGAAGTCTCAGCCTATAAAACAGAAAGCTATACTTTATATCTGCGCAAAAATGGAAAGAGAACCAAACCTTTTCAGGTCTTAGTCAATCTTACTCAAGGCGATACTTGCCAACAAGGTAAAAATCCTTGCTATACGATTTATAAAGATCAAGTAACAGTCCCTGCGATTAAATTACCTGAGCATTGTGCCTTGGTTAAAGTAAATATTGTTGATGCAAAGGGGCTGGTAGTGGTGCAACAAACTGCTAATTGTGCTCAACCATCCTTAACGGTATCTGTGGGGAAGTGTCGATATGGACGTTGCACAATTCCTTATTTTCATTCCGCAACCATGACCGTAGAAATATATGAAAGAAAGGAATATTGGGATGATCAGTGCAAGCATTTAAACAATAAGGAACAAGAGGAATTATGCCACATTACAGAACCCTTAACCTGCACAGAGCCTAACCAAACACGAATTATTGGAGAAATTCCATTTACACGCCCTTGCTGGAAAGAGAGAGCAACCTATAAGTGTGGTGATGAGGGACAGAACACTTGTGGTGGTATGATTAATGAAGGATGTGAACAAACTGCTTCAATCTGTTTAAAGGAGGATGGTGGTCGTTGCAAAACCTATCAGCAAACTTATCAATGCCCGCTGAACCAATGCACTGAGAATCAATTACTTTGTGGTGATAGTGCATTTTGTCTTGAGGGTGATTGTGCAACACATGAATACATTCCCGCTAATGAAAATGATTTTAAAAAGGCCATGTCTACATTGTCATCGGTATCTGATGCATCGAAAGACTTTGATGTAAATGCTAATTATATTTTTAAAGGCAAATTGCTTGAATGTTCAACAACAATGCTCCACTTTAAAAATTGCTGCAGTGATTCGGGGTGGGGTATTGATTTGGAACTAGCCCATTGTAGCGATAGTGAGAAGAAATTGGGTAAAGCCCGAGAAAACAAGCTGGTTGTTCCTACAGGTCATTATTGTTATAAACGCAGAAAATTCCCTGGTGGTTCCGTATGTACTGATACCCATGAAACCTACTGTGTCTTCCAATCTAAATTAGCCCGCATTGTTCAAGAGCAAGGACGACGGAATCAATTGCATATAAGTTTTGGCAAAGGGAAGCACTCTAATTGCTCAGGTATTACGCCTGAGCAAATGCAGCTTATTCATTTTGAAGCGATTAATTTTTCTGAATTTTACGACGATGTAAAAAACAAGATGAAAAAACCTGATTATGGACAAACAGCTAATGGAATAAGTCAGCGTCTTAAAGAGATTTATAACCAGGGAGATATTAATGGCTAGGTTGTTTTTTGTCCTTTTGATTAGTGTCAGCCCATTTCTTTGTGCACAACATTCTTATCTTAACGAGCATGAAGCTGGTTGGTACTGGCATAAAGATCCAAAAGTACACTCTAAAAAGAAAAAACAGGTGGAACCTACGGTGGTCAATAGACCTGCTGATCCTGATAAAACATGGAAACTAATAGGCGCGCGAGTACAGCGCGCTCGTGCACAAGCTATTTTAAATCCAACTACTGCAAATATAGCCAGAGCAAGGAGACTGCAACGCTTGCTTGTCGCACAGGCTAATCTTTTTTCTGAAAAGTGGATGCTCGACTTGTTAATAAATCCAGATCAGGATGAAAGTCTTGTTAATCCCAGCAGCAGTGCAGCTCGTGATATCTATAACCAGCAAAACAGTATGCAAAAGGAGCGAGCTATTGCGCAAATTAGCCAGTCATCGGGATTGCTGTATTTCTATAAAGGTGGTGAGCCTTTCAGTGAGCGTATGGCGGAAGTTGTGAGTGATTTTGCCAACAGTTATCACATGACAGTCATTCCAATTGCCATGACCGATCGTTTTTCTCCATTGCTTCCTAATTCACGAGTGGATGCAGGTGAGGCGAATCAAATGGGCGTAAAACACATTCCTGCTGTCTTTGCTCTTAACCCAGTGTCTAAAAAAACTATGCCTGTTGCTTATGGTCTAATCAGCCAATCGGAACTGAAAGAAAATATCTTAATGGCAACTAATGCTTTTCAATCAGGGGAATACAATGCGCAATAAATCAGTAATTTTAATCGTGTTAGTGATGTTATTTGCGCCCCATGCCTATGCAAATCATGCTGATACAGTACTTTATACGCTTGCCAAACAACAAGGATTTTTCTTTTTTTATAGTTCGAGCTGCCCTCATTGCCAGCGTTTTGCACCTACATTAAAACGTGTAAGCAATCAGTATGGGTTTAGCGTAGTTGCAATTTCGATGGATGGTGGTTATTTATCATCATTTCCTGATGCGGTAATGAATGAAGGGCAAGCCAGGGTATTTCAAGTCAATGTTTTTCCTTCTCTGTTCTTAATTAACCCAAAGGGGCAAATAGCGCAGCTTGTAACAGAAGGCAATATTGATGAAAGTGAACTGATTAATCGCTTACTAAAGATGAGTCAATCTCATAACGAAGAGGTGGCTTTATGAAAAAAATGATTCTGTTTTTTGCTCTGCTAAGCACTATTGGTGCTGGTCACGCTAAATCAATAGGAGATGATTTAACAAGTTATTTTAAAGCACTCAATATGGGCGGGAACATAACACAACCTCATGCTTATCAGGCTCAGCGTGCTGGTTTTTATACGGGCGGTAACCTATATGCCAGAAATAGTGTGCGTAATCTGCAAATTATGCGCTTGAACTGGCCTAAAGTATCCGCGGGCTGTGGCGGTATTGATGCTACATTTGGCGGATTTTCCCACATTAAAGGTAAAGAGTTTGTCGATTTCACAAAAAATATATTGAACAATTCACAAGGGTTAGCCTTTCAATTGGCTTTAGAACAAGCAACACCACTATTAGGTAATGTAGCAACTAAATTGCAAAACGTGGCTACTTGGGTGAATCAATCAGGGATGAACTCGTGCCAAATGTCTGAGAGTGCGGTGCTCGGTTTATGGCCTCGTACTCGGCAAGCACAACAGCATGCTTGCCAATCCATTGGCCAATCCAAGAATCTTTTTTCTGACTGGGCAGAAGCACGGCAAGGCTGTGGTAAAGGATCCAGCAATTACGATTACGACCGTGTGATTAATGAAAACAGCAACAATGAGCAAGTCGTAGACAATACCAATGTGGCATGGAATGCATTAAAGAAAAACGGTTTATTTGCAAATGACACCGAATTAGCTCAGCTTATGATGACTTTATCAGGTACTTTAATTCTTACTCGTGATGCACAAGGAGTACATGTCCAACGTTTGGCTTCTTTAGTAAGTAACAATAATTTAATTGGTGCACTTTTGCGAGGCGGAGAAGTAAAGGTCTATCAATGTGATGAAAAGGTGAAGTGTTTACAACCCACTCTAACCAGTAAAACCATTGATATGAGTCATGGTTTAGAGTCAAAAGTTCGTGATCTGATTTTGGAGATGGCCAGTCACATTAAAGATAATATAGAACAAAGTGAAGCGGCAAAAGGACTGATTGAGTCTACTCAATATCCAGTGATGAAAATGGTCAGCGTGCAAATGGCCTTTATGAAAAACAGCGCGGTGATTGATACCACACGATATTCAGAAGCAATTGCCATTGATATTTTGTTTCAATATTTAAATGAAAACTTACAGCTCATTAAACAAGCAGCGGGGACATTGCAATACCCAGAGTCCATCATGAAAGAATTTCAATCTGATCTCACCCAAGCTCGTCGTGATCTGACGCAAATGGAGGGGACAGCGCATCAACGGATGAGCATGGCGATGCAAATGATTCAAGAAACCCAAACCATCGAGCAAATGCTGGTCGGTGAATTTTCATCAGAGCTCACTCAGTCTTTGAGTTGGGCAAATCAATTGAGGTAAATGCAATGGCCGTTACGATGCAAATTTATACAATTACCGGTGGTGAGTTGATTAAAGCATTTTATAACGCCACTGCCGCATTGTTTCATTACGATGGAGTATTAGGCGTTTTTAGGACAGCACTCATTATTGGCGGGGTATGGACTGTTGGCCAATTTATTGTGACGCGCGATATACGTCATATGTTTTTCTATATTTTTAAATATGCCTTTGTCATTTCATTTATCTTAACACCTACCTGTAATCTGCAAATTCACGACCGAACAGATCCACTACGTCCAGATTTAACGGTTGATAATGTACCTTTAGTTTTGGGAGTGGCTGGGGGCTTGAGTAGCCTGTTAAGCGATAAAATAACACGACTTTTTGAATTCTTTTTTCATTCTCCTAACGACATGGATTACAGTCAAACAGGTATGATCATGGGGGCAAAGCTCTTTTTATCTGCAGCCAACATTAAAATCACCGATCCCATGTTTAATGCAAACATGCAAAAATTCATGCAGCAATGTGTCTTTTACGACGTGATGTATGATCGATACAGCTTAAAAGACATTAATCAAGCAAGAGATATTTGGGAGTTGGTTAAATCAAATGCTTCAGTTGCGCGTGGATTTATTTACGATAGGCGGTTTAGATCTTGTGTGGAAGCGGCCACCTTATTAGATGGTGCGTGGAATAGCGTTATTGAAGATGCTAAAGCCAAGTACGCAGGGTTTGTTTTTGGTAATCATACAGAGGCTAAAGCCAATTTTGAAAAGTATCTACCTCAAGCCTACAATCATTTAACTGCCATGTCCGGTGATGCAGCGGCGCTGATTCGGCAAAATATGATGGCCAATGCGATTCGAGATGGTGTATTTTCAATGGGCGCGCGTGTGAATTCCAAAGCAGCCATTGATAGTTTTTCAGCAAGCCGTACGCAAGATAAAATTCCCGCTGCACTAAGTAATATCGGATTAATGTCTGCTTATTGGTTGCCTATGCTGCAAAGTCTTTTGTTTTGCATTGTTATAGGGTGTTTTATTTTCGTTTTGTTCTTTTTCCCGTTTCCCTGCGGCATTACATTTTTCCAATTTTACATAACACTTTATGTGTGGCTCGCTTTGTGGGCCCCCATGTTCACAGTGATTAACTATATTATGACCACTTTGACACAATTTTCATTATCCTTTGTCTCAACTGGTGTAACTACTCTGGCCTATCAAACAGGTATTAATCAGGCATACGAAAACATGGCGGCGTTAGGTGGGTATTTAGTTTTGGCAACTACGACATTGAGTTATATGTTAATCAGTCGCCAAGTGGGTAGTTTTATGGCGATTGCACAACAACCGGCGGGCATTGTTCAAAATGCCGCGTCCTCTGCGGCTGAAGAAGCACAAATGGGTAATTACAGCTATGGCAATACCAGTTTTGCCAATCATAATGGATTTAATAGTAGCTCCTTCCATAATGATCGCAATGCAAGAGTCTCATTAGGTGGTATTGAAACCAGTCTTGATAGCGGATCGATTGCCCGAATATCACGAGATGGTAGTGAAACACTGACGATGGCAACAGCAACTTCTCATACACCACTTAATATTCAATTAGGAGAAAGCACACGTTCTGCATTTTCCGAATTATCTGACAATGCGAAAAGTGCGGGCTTTAATAAATCCATTGCTTCATCACAGCAATATGCTGCATCGCTTCGAAGCTTAGCAGAGTTAGGTGAGACGCAATCACATAACGAACAAAGTGGACTAGGACATCAAATATCGACTTCTGCAGGTTTTAATCAAGCAGCATCAAAGATTTCTAACCTCATTGATACCTTTGCTCACGATCATAATATTTCACGAGATGAGGCCACGAAAGTATTAGGTGCTGCCAGTATTAATTTTGGAGCATCAGGTGGTTTTGGTACTGGTTCTGCTGTTCCTGGATTAAAAGGAAATATTGAATTGGGAGGAAATTTACGTCGTGAATGGGATAAATCAAACTCTCATCAAGATGCACGCTTGATGAATGAAGCACGTCGTTTTAGTGACGAACATCATTTTACAGCTGTAGTTAATGAGGCAAGACAAGCGACTAAAGATGAGCATTTTCGTGCTTCTGATGAGTTTAGTGGACGCTTGGCTAATAACTTTTCAGCAGGCTTCGATAAATCCATGCATTATCGTGATGAGGCTATGGCAAGTCTTTCTGAATCAGAGAGCTACCACCGACAAGCAACTCTATCCAATGAACAAACAGCATCAATTAATCTTGATGCACAAACAGGTTTTATTGATTGGTTATCACATCATCGTGCACCTAATAGTCAGGGCACTATTGGGTTGCAGCAGGCAGAATGGCTTATTCGCCATGATCCTGAATTAGCGCAGTCTTATGCGCGACAATTTGTTGCTGAAAAAACTGAACAAACGATTAAACAATTTCAAAAAAATCATCCTATTAATGAACATCTGGTGCAACAAAAAAATAATGTCTTTAAAAATCATATTACAGGTACTGAGGGCGTAGATCATGTGCTTAATGATTACTCTAATACTTTGAATGAGAAAACAAAGAACATCAATGTAGGTAACGTCAGCAAAGAATCAGTTACAGCAGTTAACAAAGATTTTGTTCGCTCCAATAAAGAACTCTCAAAAAATTTAGGCGGTATTGTTCAAGATGGTTCCCAACTGATGCAGGATGTAATCGTCGCTCAATCTAACAAGGACGTAAAATGATGGTTACCAGGAACGTGTACCATAGGGGTTTCCTGAGATATCCATACCACTGCTGCCCGACATCGGTCGGCCTGAGCTTGGATTTATACTCACATGGGAACTGTAATGATTTGAGCGATGGTAACTGGGTGATTCATTTGCTGAAAATGGTTGGTTTAATGACGAAGAACCAGCTCCGCTATGATATCCCAATGATAATGCATAACCTAAGTCAGAGAGCATTAAAACAAAGCCAAAAGAGGAACCAAGACCAAACGACGCAAAAGGCAAAGCCACAAACAAGAACCAATCAGCGCAATAGAAAAATAGCGAACCGCTATTACTTGGAAACGATCCAAAAGCAAGAAAGGCTAATAATTCAATTAAAAGAACAAGGGATCCAATTCCAATGGAAGCCAACCGAATTTGTTTTTGTTGCGCAGTGGGGAGCTCATCGATTGAGCAAATTATCACTTGCCCTTTATGGTTTTTCTCCATTGGATTTTCTCCTTTTTAGTTATTGTAGCGTGAGTTTTACTTTTTTTATACTGATTGGAGAGCAATGATGGCTGTAAATCCAATGAAATTATTTATTCGAGGTGGGATAAATTTTTTGCACAATGTGCGTATGTTTACACAAGTTAGTAAACAAGTAACTGTTGCGACGCTTATAGCTTTCTTAGTTTTTTCAGTTATAACTTTTTATTTTAATACCACTGTTTATCAACGTTATATAGGGCAACAATGGATTAAAGCACACGTAATGATTCTTATACAAAGCAAAGCGAAACAAGTGGTGCGTATGCCAACAGGTGAGTCTTATCCTGTTTATTCGGTACAAATTGTCAAAGCCTCTATGGTTAATACATTTATAAATCAACTAAAGTTGGCACTATTTTATAGTCTGACAGAGTCATTATTTGCCTCTATAGGTATGTTAATTGTTATAGCTAAGTGGTTGCAAAAAAAAGGGGAAAATCAAAGTAAATCTAAAATCATTCGTGGCAGTGAGTTGGTTGATGAGGAAGAGTTACTAAAATGTATAAAAAAAATAACGAATGTTTCTCCTTATAAGATTGGACGTGTGTCGCTACCTTGGGGTTCTGAAACCCAGCATATACAAGTAGTGGGCACAACGGGTTCTGGAAAAACGGTTGCTATTCGCAATCTATTAACAACGATTCGGGATAGAGGTGAACGTGCCATTATTTATGATAAAGGAGGAACTTATCTATCTCGTTTTTATCGTGAAAATCAGGATGTGATTTTAAATCCCTTAGATAGCAGAGGGCACTCATGGAATGTCTGGGCTGAGTGTGAAGACAAGGCTGATCTTGAGGCTCTAGCTGAGGCAATTATGCCTATGCCCGTTAATAACTCGATGGATCCTTTCTGGATTAAAGCCGCTCGTATGATTTTTGTATCTACAGCAAATGAGCTAAAAAACGATCCAAATCGCTCCAACCTTATGTTATTGCAATATTTGCTTACAGCAGATTTAGGTCGTATTCATCACTTATTACGCCACACTGAATCAGAATCATTGGTTTCCGATAAAGTACAAAAAACTGCGTTAAACGTAAAAACAGTAATGGCCACTTATTTAAAATCATTGTTGTATTTGAAGGATGATGGCGACCTATTTTCGATTCGTGACTGGATTTTGAATGATCAGAGTAACTCCTGTTTGTTTGTCAGTTCAGATGGGCGCAAACATCCAACAATTAGACCTTTAATATCAGCATGGATTAATACAGCTACCAAAGAACTTTTAAGCTTAGCACCGAATGATAATCGAAGAGTATGGTTTATTTTGGATGAGTTGGCTACCTTGCATGCTTTGCCTTTTTTGAGTGCCGTTAAATCAGAAAGCCGTAAATTTGGTGGTTGCTTCTTATTAGGCCATCACGGTGCATCTCAATTGCGTACTATTTATGGCAACGATGGTGCTGCATCTCTTTCAAATTTGTGTTCGACCCGTTTATTTTTGCGCTTACCCGAACACACTGATGCAGAACATGCTTCTCGTAATATTGGTTCTTATGAAGTCGAAGAAGTGAATGAATCCGTTAGCTATGGAGCGAACACGATGCGGGATGGGATTTCAGTGTCTAGACAGATTAAGGAAAAGCAATTGGTGTTACCTACTCAAATCCAGGTAGTTAATGATTTACAAGGGTATTTGCGTGTTAAGGGTGAGTTTCCTGCTGCAAAAATAACGCTTGATTATGTTGATTATCCGCTTATTCATGAGCAGTTTATAGCACGTGAAATTGATCCCGACCCACTTCGTCAAAAAATAGAGAAATTAGTAGATACCTACAGTGATCCTCTTCTAGCTGCTTCTCACGATGAAGCATTAGAGCAAGTAAACACACCAAAAAAAGAATTGGTGAAGTCTAACCTCAAAGAAAAAGAGAGTGTTGAGTTTCTATAATCAAAGTTGCGGGGAAAGCATGTTAAGTATCCAACCATTAAACAGTGCTGAAGGAGCGGCCTCTTATTATCTTGATGTTGTTAATTATTATGCAAACGATTCTAACAGCGTGCGTTGGCTGGGTGAAGGGGCTAAAGTACTTGGTATCCACGGAAAAACTGTGGAGCAAGAGCAAATGATGGCTCTTCTTAAAGGAAACTTGCCTGATGGAACCCAACTTGGACGAATTGATAAAGACGGAATTCATCACCGCCCAGGTTTTGATATGACGCTTACGGCTCCCAAATCTTTTTCGATTTTACTTGAAAGTGGTGCCGATCCAAGACTTGCAGAAGTATTTGATAAATCTGTTGAATGGTTCGTTGAGGAAATGGAAAAAGAGTTTGCTCAAGCGCGACAATTTGTTGATGGTAAAGTCGAATACATTGATACCGGCAACCTAGTCATAGCAGCTTTTCGCCAACCCAGTTCGCGCGCCAATGATCCCAATTCGCATACACACCTTGTAGTTCAAAATATGACTCAATGCCCAGATGGAAAGTGGCGATCGCTTGCGAGTGATATGGATAGCCAGAAAGGAGTGGTTGAGCAAATCATGAAACACCACATTTACGGCGGGCTTAAATTTCGCAATAAATTAGCAAATTTAACCAAAGAACTCGGATATCAGTTGGTTTATGATGGTGATGGTTTATGGGAAATTCAGGGAGTACCTGAACAGATATTAACTCATTTTTCAAAACGAAGAGAGTCCATCGAAGCTGTGCTCGATGAAAAAGGCTGGAGTGGTGCTAAAGCATCGTCAATTGCGGCTCAAAAAACAAAATTAGATAAAGAAATTGTTGATTTTGATCAATGGAAAGAAGACATCATCCAGGAATGCCAGGAGATGGGTTTTAATCCACATCAATTAGTGGAGTCCTCTTTAAAGCCGCAACAAAGTCTATTTAAAACCTTAAAAGAAACTATTGTGGAGCGCTTTTATGGCAAAGACAATATCGAAATGAATTATGCCAGAGAATCTGTGTATGTGGCTATTGAATCAATCAGCCAACAGCAAGCAGTATTTGAGGAAAGAGAGCTCAAAAAAGAGGCACTTAAACATGTAATAGCAAGTAATAAGATAATCGATGAAACCTTAATTAATAAAGCGATTGATGAAAGTATTGCCCATCAAAATCTGTATAGGGCAAGACATCCTTTTACGCAAAAGCCTTTGTTGACAACCCCCTGGCAACTGACATTAGAAAGCGAGGCGATTCAGCTTATAGAAAATGGCAAAGGTGCTGTTTCCGCTATTTGTTCAAAACAAAGGGTAAGTGATTTTATAAAAGCAAAAGAACAAGAGATGGCATTTGCTTTATCTCCTTCACAAAAAAAAGCCATGACCACGTTTTTAACCTCAACAGACCGATTTATTGCCATTCAAGGTTACGCTGGAACGGGTAAAACTACTATGTTACGTTTAACCAGTGAATTGGCATCCCTTCAGGGTTATGAAATTCGAGGTATTACAGCAGGTTCAGCAGCTGCTAATGAACTGCGCCATAAAGGTGGATTAAATGCTTCTACTTTTGCTAGAGAATTGGGACGATTACAGAATCAGCAACAGGATTTGAGTAAAACAATATTTGTGGTGGATGAGGCTTCCATGTTATCTAATCCACAAGGCCATAAAATTATTAAATTGGTGGAACAATTTAATACACAACTAAAAATCATTGGCGATAAAGCCCAACTTCCATCACCATCCAGTGGGAAATTGTTCTCTGTAATGCAGGATTATGGAATTAAAACTGTTGCCATGACGGATAATCTTCGCCAGAAGGACATGGTATTAAAAGAATCAGCTATTCATGCAGGGCGGGGGGAAGTCTATGATGCTGTTGAAAAATTGACCCACGTAGAAACAGCGGATACTTATCTGAAACGAGTGGATTATCTGGCATCTAAATGGTTGTCATTCACTCCGGAAGAGCGGCAAAATACATTGTGTTTTGCACCAACGCACAAGAACCGGCATGACATCACCGAACTTTTACGAAATGCATTAATTAAAGAAGGGACATTAACTGGAAAAGAACATCTGCAACCCATACTCAAAGAGCGCAATTTAACCAGTATCAAACTTCGAAATGCAATCTATTACAACAAAAACGATGTCATTCGTTTTAACAATAGAGCACAACGATACAACATTAAAGCAGGGGAGTATTTAACTGTTGGAGAGGTGACTCATACCCACAAAAAGAATAATACCCTTTCTCTTAAGCGTGAAAATGGTCAAATAATCACCTTCAAACTGTCTTCTTTGCCTGCATTTAAAACTGAAAATAAAGATCTAGAAAGACCAGTCGAGATATATCGTCAGGAAATACTAAACATTATGGCAGGCGATCAAATTCAATGGAAGCGCAATGGTGAAGACAAGGGGATTCGAAATTCTGAATTAGCAACCATCAAACAAATCACCAAAGACGCAGTCATCATTAATACTGAAGACAATCAGACGCTTCATTTAGCTTTTGGTGCAAAAGAACTACATCATATTGATCATGGCTATGTACTCACGACCTATGCCACTCAGGGACAAGATAAAAAAAGAGGGCTTGGTCTTATTGAAAGTTTCAACCGATTTGCCTCAACTATTCAAAACTTTTATGTCGAAACCACCCGAGGTATTTGGGAAATGATCGTGGTTACTGATGATAAAGATCGCTTGGTCAAAGCGATTACCACCAATGATAGTGAGAAATACTCTTCTCTGGATATGGTTGGCTCAGATACCTTGAAAACCCATGAAGGGCGGTTTAAAGACCATAAAAACAGTATGGCATTACAAAATGTTATTGAAAAAAAATTATCTAAAGAACAAGGTTGGCAGGACATGGAACGTACTGTAGAAACCTATCTCCAAAGCAAACAGCAAGGAGACGAACAAAAAGCTGCAAAATTAGCATTTACCATGGTAAATGATCCAAAACTATACCGTCTTGCCAAAGAGCGCCTGAGTTTTAGTGTCAGTACGTATCGACGTGAAGCTCTTCGCTGTCAAACCTCTAAATTATTTCATTCATTACCCAAAACAGAGCGAGAGTATTTTTCTACTGTCAGGCAGTATGTGTCCTTAAACCAGAAAATCCTCAAACGCTGTCAGCATATCAAAGAGCATGCATTGGAACATGGTGTTTCGAATGCAATTTCAAATCAGAATAAAAGAGATCTACAACAGCTTTCTGCCAAGCGGAATAAAGTTGCTTTTTTAATAAGTAGCGATCTTGAGCGTTATAAACCCTATTTGCAGCATTTTTCGATCGGTGAGCTAAACAGGATTGCATTACCTCAGCATGAGTATGGTAAGGAATTAAAAAAAGCACAGATACGCCTTGAATCACTTGGAAAGCAAGCAGCAAAGGATTTAATACGAACCAATGTATCGCTTTATTTAAACACACAAGGTGAAGAAAGAGAAAGGCTCGCAACCTTAATTAAAAGAGAATCCAAGTTATCACATCCTTTTGTTTTAACCCATGCCAAAGAATTGAACCAAAAACCTGAATTGTTATGGCAATCAATCCATAAAGATGCACGCTTGCATAGCGAGAAGTTATTTCGAAATGGATTAAGTACTGAGGGACGGTTGGCCTTTGATATGGTCAAGGCTTATAAATCGTTACAGATGGAGCTTAGGAAGAATTGGTCGTCAAGTCTAAAAGAAGTACAAATCAGTGAAGGGAGGGGAGCTAGCCCAAAATCCATTGAGCTACTCATTCGTCGTAATGAGTTAGCTCATGAATTGATGCAAAACAAAGCCGTTCTTGATGTAGCCTCCTATTTCAAGTTGGATTTGGCAAAGCTAACAACACAAAAAGAAAAACATCAGTATCGGGAAAACATCAAGCAATTTAGTGCAAGTAAGTTTAATTTCAAAGTACGTCTAGCACTAATCAATGAGATTAAAAACGATATCGCTGGCCATTATCCCTTTATTAAAGAAGCAAATCTTGAAATCAAAACCATTAGTAAATATCTACGAGTTACCGACAGACAGGAACGATTATCCACTCTTTCCTCCCCTGAGAAAAAAGACTATCAATGTTTTTTGTCTTATAAAAAAGCCAACATTCAAACATCCAGGTTTTGGCGGGAAGCTTACCTTAATAAATCTGGTGGCGATGTGCAAAATAACAAGCGGATATCAGCAGCAATCAGTCAATCATCAAAACGTGATGCTTTGGCTCATCAATTAAAAGACTCAAAGTACCTTGATTCAATTTTATCTTATGAAAAGGGCAACAAAGAAAAATTGCTCACCCAAGCGAGCAACCACAATATAAAGTTGCGTGAAATTAAAGAGCTAAATGAAGTCGTACACACACTATCAACGCAATTTCTGAGTATCACAAACTCTAACTCTGCAAAAGAAATATCAGCCTGGAAAAAAAATTGGGTCTCGCTTTCCAGTCACATAAAGCAAATTGAACAGGGCAAAGGGTATCAATTAGCTTTGCAAGAATATCCATTGAATGTGTTTTCCATAAAGACAATTAACAAGGAATTAAAGAACAACTATGATTTTAAGCCAGAACCGATTGCTCCAAAGTCATTACAATCAAACAATCCGGTTTTACAAAAAATCAAAAAATCCGCACAATTTTTGGATGCTAGAATAGTTAATGAAGCGCTGATGGCTGATCCAGAAACAACCTATAAATCAATCTGGGGTGAGCCAAAAACGCAAAACTCCAGAGAATTACGTTATTCTGGTGGCTTAATTGTAAGTTTGAAAGGCAAGGATAAAGGATTATGGCATGATTTCAGTGATGGAATAGGAGGAGCTCCGATTCAAGCAATTATGACAAGAGATAAGCTGTCTTTTAAAGAAGCACTTGCTCAAGCTGCATCCATGGCAGGCATAAATCAAAGAGAAGAACTTACCAAATTCATAAAATCCCCCATTTCCAGTAAAATTGAATTACAAAAATTAAGTGACCTTGAAAAGAAGAATAAAGTAATTTCAGCAAAAAGCATTTGGCATAGTTCTGTTCCAGTAGAGGGAACATTGGCCGAAAAATATTTAAAACAACATCGAGGTATAGAATCCATTGATAAAATGGATATACGTTTCTGGCCAATTGACGCTCAGTGGAAAAATTGCAATGAACAAGGATCATTAGAAGATAAAGTTAATAAAATCCCAGCATTAATCATTGCGGCAAGAAATGAAAAAAATGAACTAACAGCGGTTCAACGAATTTACCTGGACAAGCAAACAGCCCGTAAAAATAAATTTATGGATAACCCAAAACTATCTAAAGGAATCATCGAAGGCAGTTGTGGGATTATTCAAAAAGGAATGCGAGGCTCTCACCTTTATATTGCTGAAGGGTTTGAAACAGGCGCATCTATAGCCCTTGCAGACAGCAAAGCCACTGTACTATGCTCCTTTGGCGTTTCAAATATGAAGAACTTAAGCCCAATCATCAAGAAATTCAATGCAAAGGAAATTGTTATTGCAGGTGATAATGATGGCGATTTTGCTAAATCATACAAAGCCATCGAAAAAACAATCGATACCTTCAGACAAGATAACTTAAGTGTAAGAGCTGTATTTCCTGATAGATTACAAGGAAAATCAAAAACAGACTGGAATGATATTCATTTAAATAAAGGAATTACAGAAATCCAAAGGCAACTAATACAAAAGGATACTGGAGTCATTTCATCAATCGTTGATAAGCCAATTGAACTACCAAAAGCAATTGCCGATTTTGCACAAATGAAATTCATGAAGTTAAGCAACAGCCAAATTACTTCCATTAGAGATAATGCAACTATTGACCATAAAAGAGACTTAAATCAACTAGTTGCAGTTTACAATAAAAGCCAACAAGTATTAGAAAAATCTGTCTCCTTCACTCCTGAACAAACACTGCCCATAAAAGCAAGACGTGAAATAGAAATGGAGCTTTAGATACTCCAACCATAGCATAGCGTATGCTCGCACTGAAAATGTTTGTCATTGATAATTAATCTTATGAAATTAAATAGCCTTATTAAACATATCGTATAGATATTTCTTTGGGGCCATTTTAGGACGATTTACAATCGCAAAAATAAAAAAAAGATGGAAAACCAAGTTTTGTGTTTAATTTTTTGCCATACTTAATCTAAAGGATTAAGGGACTTATTATGGAAAGTAAATATAGTAACTACATAGTTTATGTAGACGAAAGTGGTGATCATAATCTTACCGATATAGACGAGCATTACCCAGTATTTGTTTTGGCCTTTTGCATCTTTAACAAAGAAGACTACTGTAAAACTATTGTTTCTAAACTACAGAAAATAAAATTTAAATATTTTGGTCATGATATGGTTGTTTTTCATGAAAGAGAGATTCGACAAGCCATTAGACCATTTCAAAGGTTGAACAACCAACAAATTAGGAATGAATTTATGGATGACCTTACAAATTTTATACAAGAATCTCCTTTTACCTTAATTTCCACTGTAATAAATAAACAAAGACATAATGAGCAATATCTCTATCCTCAAAATCCATATACCTTGAGCATGAAATTTAATCTTGAAAGACTCTATAAATTTTTAGAAGAGAAAGGCGAAACCGATTTAAAAACATATCTGGTGTTTGAAGAAAGGGGCAGAAGAGAAGACAATGAATTGGAGTTAGCCTTTAGAAGATGTTGTGACTATGATAATTATTTAGGTACTAATCTACCTTTTGAAATTATATTTGCAAAAAAATCAGTAAACTCCTGCGGACTTCAATTGGCCGATTTAGTAGGTAGACCAATTGGAAGACATCAGCTAAATCCAGATCAAGGAAATAGGGCTTATGACGCAATAAAACCTAAATTTAGAAGTTTTAACGGTAAAATAGAAGGTTACGGTTTAAAATGCTTTCCCTAAAAAGCGAAAAGCCCTGGTCTTCACCAAGGCTATAACGCCGACCGGGAACCCCCAATCCACTTAATATAATTATAAATCTTTATTTTGATATTACAATACCTCTTTAGGATTATTTTTATTCAACTAGACTAATTTATAAACTATATATTTAATAGAAAACATAAAATTCCCTTGGTTATATGTGCAAATAGTGTTCAAATATTTTGTTTTTTAGTGGATATAACTTTATTATGGAACTTGATAGCAACATCAGTCGAAAATCCGAATTTTTAATTGGTTCAGTTCTTTTAAGTATTCAAGGAGCTACTAAAAATCTTAGAGAAGCTTTGGAGAATGGGAATAGTCAAATAATTTTAATAAGAAGGAGAGAGTTACATCTAGTACTTCAAAGAGGTGAGCTGTTTAATAACAAGTGTTCACCTATTATATCAATAATGGCTTTTCGTTTATTGCGCAACCTAAAATCTGAAGTATTGATTGCTAATTCTCTGATATATGACGCTTCTTTGGTTTTATCTCAATCCCTTTCTCTTGCATGAGCATCTTATCACGTAGTTTTTTTATTTGCCGAGGATAAGTTGACTTTGTTGCATGGAGGGCTAAAGCCCACAAATGCTGTTCATAAGCTTTTCCTTTTTTATTTTTAACAAGCTCACAATCTTCTAAACTTACCTTAAATTGTTTTAAAAAAGGATTTTTTAATTTAGTACGGTATTGAGGAGCAAGTTGGATAGATTTTATTTGATCATTTACTTTTTGAAAGTAATTATGAAATACCATTCGAATAAATCCAGTTTTATCACTAGGCTTATGCATTTTAGTTTGAAATGACTAACATATTTCCGGAACCAACAATTTTATATTCTATTAGAATAGAACAATTGTTTTTATTTTGGAAATACAACATTTCAATTTGGCTATAAAATTCTCTTATAAATTCTTTGGCTTCTTTCTGGAATAACTCAAAATTTAAGTGATTAAGTTTAATGATTTTAGGTTCAACCCTTTTTTTGAAGTCTTCATCAATGATCAGATAGCTTAGAGATTTGTCTTTTGAGCTTTCCCAGCGAAATGCAGCAATAATATCCATTAAATTTCTCCATATCTCAATGACAATGTATTAAAGTCAAATGCTTTTGGTTAATTATAATACAGTATTATGGATATGGCTGGTGTATGCTATTATGGCTAGTGCCCCGAGAGTGTCCCACAAGAAGTAATTTTCTTAAGAAAACTCAATGCCGCTGAGAAGAATCGAATTCCCGACCTTTTGATTACGAACCCGATAGTTTTATTTCAAAAAATATAGGTTTCATATTTAAGTAGATTATTAAAGAATTGAATAGGTTTTTCAAGTAAAGTCAAACGAAATAATATCTATCTTAAGGGGATTTGATATCTTGGGACTACCAGGAATATGACAGAGTATGTTAAAAGTCTTATAGTGATTCCTGTTGAATACCTTTTAATTTATTAAATTTGCTTAAGGTATCTTTGGTTATTTGAACTATTTTATCATCACCAAAATTAAATTTATCAATGGCAATTTCTTTAATAATACCATTAATTTGAATAATGAGCTTTTGGCAATACTCTTCAATGTTTGCAGTCTTTTGCTCATCTTTATTTTCGGACTTACTGTTCATAACCATCAGTCCAATTTCAACAAGCCGAGTTGTCGTATAAGAGAGTGAGTCATTTTCCTTACCAGCTATTTTAATGATTTGCTTATGAAGATTGTCTGGTAAGGTAACAGTGATTCTAGCCATAATATAACCTCTTTTTGCGATTGTGTTGGATGTCTGTCTGATGCATCCATGCACGCCACATCTAGTTATAATTAGATCATATTAGGCTATATATTTCAACAGGTTATGAGTGGTGGTATGCAGATCTGCATCAGAAAAAACTCACAAAGTATTAAAAATGATGCACAATTGCATATTGGTTTTTGATTGCTCATTAACCAATATTTTGTGTTTTGCAGTCAAAATTTGCAAATGTGTATTTATCTTTAATAAATACAAAGGGCTACACATACTGCAACCAGTTGCGTAAGGTGTGCTGTTTTCTTTTTAGAGTTGTCTTGTTCATTAATTTTCAGATCAAGTTTTATGTGAATCTGACTATTTTTTATTAAGCGCGGATCAATTGCGTGTTTGTGATTTAATGTTGAATCTAAATTTCAGCTATCAATTTACACCATGATCACCCGGTTTAACCCACTCTACTCTTTGCTTGTTTCCAGATAGACATCAACTCATCAAAAGTTTGTCCTTCTAAATTAATGAGTTTCGTTTCATGAGCAATCATTTTGACAGCGCGAAGCCGCCGCTCAAATTTTTCCACAGATTGTTGCAGTGTATCTTTGGGATCTAATTTACAAAATACACACAGTGAAAACACGGCATGCAATAAATCACCTATTTCTTCTTGCAAAGCAGATGAGTTATCATTAATTCCAGCCTTTAAATGCTCATCGACTTCAATACACTCACTTTGGATTTGAGCCATAATCTGATCCGTCGTTTCCCACTGAAAACCAAATTCAGCAGCTTCATTTTCTAATGCTGCAATTTTTTCTAATAGATTCATTAATCATTTCCACGTTATTCTTGTTTACCACGTAAATATAAAACTTTTGTGTTCGATCCAGGATTGACTCGTTCTTCTGTTTCAAAAATCTCTGGTTTTCCTTTAACCAAATCACTCAGCTTTTTGAAACCATAAAGCCTGGAATCAAAGTCTGGTTTTAACTTAGTTAAATAGCCACCAAATGTTCCAATGTATGCCCAGCCAGTATCATCGTATGAGTTATTTAATGCTTCCAGAATAAATTCTTTTGGAAATTCTTGTGCTGAGGGCTCATTAGTTTTCGTTTGTTTAACAGGCTGTTTTCTCTTTTTTGATTGACTAATTGGTTGATCAGGTGGTGCTACAGGGCGTAGTACTTCAGTGAAAATGAATTTATTGCAGGCATTACGAAATGCCTCTGGTGTTTTTTTCTCTCCAAATCCAAAAACCTGCAACCCTTCTTCACGAATACGGTTAGCAAGGCTTGTAAAATCACTATCACTTGACACGATACAAAAACCACCAAAACGATGCGTATAAAGTAGATCCATAGCATCAATAATAAGCGCGCTATCCGTTGCATTTTTTCCAGAAGTAAAAGCAAACTGCTGTACTGGTTTTATAGCGTATTTATGCAATACCTTTTTCCATTGTGCGCTAGATGGCAAGGTGAAATCGCCATAAATTCTTCTTACAATCGCATCTCCATAACTAGCAATCTCAGTTAAAAGACCATCAATAATGACTGCTCGAGCATTATCAGCATCGATAAGTACAGCTAATTTTAATGCGGCTTCTTCTGTTGTAATTTTTGTCATGCGTGTGGCCTGTTTTATAAATTATTTATTTTTGGAACGATAAAATTTACACGTAACACCATGGCCAAGATCATCTTTATAATATTCCATACCACACTTCTCCATTACTCGATGTGATGCACTATGTTTGAGTGGTGCAAAAGCAATAATATAATCAGAATTGATATTTATTTTACTCCATTCAAGAAGTGCTTCTAGTGCTTCAGATGCATAACCCATATCCCAAAACTTTCTTACAATAAGGTATCCAACTTCAATTTCCCCTGTTTCAATTGGTCCAAATCCACATCGTCCAATGAATTCATGAGTCAGCTTATTGAATATAACAAATCCAGGTAATCCTTTATCTTTATAAGATTTATAATCTGTTTTATTCTTTGTTTAGTCTGCTCTCGATCTTGTGTTCCATCAGGAAAGAATTTTCTAACTTCTCGTTCTGCATTAAGTTGAGCTACTAGGTCTAAGTCCTCATCCTTAATCAAACGCAAAAACATCCTTGATGTTTCAATTTTAATGGTCATATTGGTTCACTTCAAACCCTTCTGTCTTTGTGTTTTTTATTCATAATGCCATCTCCATTAGTGCTACAGCATGATCATTAGGTTTGGAGCAATATTTTTTAAATTAATAATTGTTTTCAACACTTGATTGACCTGCTCAATACCCATAGTTTGTTGTTCTGATTCTTCCATCACACATGAACGCTCTATATTGTAAACCATCCAGTTAATCCAGTTGCCTTGAACTGCGTTAAAAGCTGCTTGTAGGATATCTTTATTCAAATAGCCTCCTGATGTTGTGTAAGCGCGCATCATTTTAATAAATAATTCTTCATCAAAATGCGTAGTAATACCACTCCAGTTTAAGCTTGTATCGACAATCTCGTGTGTGGGATTGAGTTTATGGGCACATTCCCAGTCAATTAGTATTGGACGGTTGTTATCCCATAAAACATTTTTTTGATCCAGATCCCCATGACTTATGAGTATATGCTTTTTAAGCGCGGGTAGAGAATTTTGAAAAGCTGTATTTATTGAAATGATATCTTGTCGAAGTGCTGTCAATTCATTCGCAAAAGGACAATTACAGAGATTAGCTTTTTGGATTAGCTCAATAAGCTTATCGTTTGGATGAATATCAAATTCAAGCTCGGTAATTTCTGGCACAATAAGATTAATAAGGTGCATTTTTGCAAGAATATTAGCAATTTTCAATGCATGAACTTCAGAAACTGCATCCTTATGTAGTGGTTCGGCGTTTACCCATGGATAAATCAGAAATCCAACGCCATCAATAATTTCAAGATAATTATCCATATGGTCTATTGCTGATACTCCTGGGATACCATGTTCAATAAAGCGTGAGGCAATGGATTCGGTTAAATTGTAATTTTTTATAATGGCTTCATTCGCTAGATTAATATGCGGGGACAGTTGTTTAATGGCGTAAGAGCCTTCATCTGTGTTGATGCGCCACATGGTATGCAGCAATCCGCCATGTATTCTTTTAGGAGCATTTAAAGGAACACCTAATTGAAAAAGATTACAAAGCGATATCATTTGTTGATGGTTCATTTTATTTCACAGTCTCTTTTTTTTAAAATTTTAACTGACGACAGAAATTTTTAGTATAGAAAAATAAAATATCGGTCATGCTAAGACACGTGGAATAAACCCCTCTGCTTGCATTTGCCAGAGCTTATAAAAATGGCCACCTTGATTCCTTATAGGCTCTCAGATTATCTATCCAAATAACGAGTTATTGATTATAGCATATTGATTTATCAGGGGAGATATACTACCAAGTGCAAAATAATTAGTGTTCAAAAAAACATACATTTGTGGAATAATGCAAGTCAGTCCATAACGATGTTTTATGCACTGACCTGTTATTTGAAATGAAAGATTTTTTGATAATGGTTGATTTTTGATAGGATAATGATCTAAATTTTTATAAAATTAAATAGTACAAAATTTTGATTACCAAATTTTGGAGGGACTATGGAATTATTAGATGCAGTTGAGGCATTGGTGAGAAATCCTCTCCTTGATACAGCGATTTTAGAGGATTGGATTTTAAGTAAAAGCTTGGTTGAATCATATAAAAACTCAGATACCCATAAAATCAGGGAGTTAATCACTGGTAAAAAGAATTTTTCGGATATGAGTCATGTGATCCCGTATTCGGATATGAGCCATGTGTTTCCAGTGACCCAATAGGGACTTAAGTGAAAGTTTTAGCATTAGTTGGCACTGGAATTAAAACAATAGCTCATATTACAGAGGAAGCAAAAGGATATATTTGTACTTGCGACAAGGTATTGTATTTAGTTAATGAACCCTTGCTAGAGCGTTATATTCGTAAATTAGCGAAATCATCAGAGTCACTGGATTCAATCTACTTTAACTCTAAATCAAGAGAAAATGCTTATAATAATGTGGCACAATATATTCATAGAGCGATAGAAGATGTAGGCTCTCTATGTGTTGTTATATATGGCCATCCATGTGTGTTTGCCACTCCTGGCTTGCTTGCTTTATCTGTGCTTAGTGATAGCATTAAAACAGTGGTGTGTCCCGGTATTTCAGCTCAAGATTGTTTATATGCTGATCTTCGATTTGATCCTGCATCTGGAGGTATCCAGTCCTTTGATGCTACGGAATATCTTTTGTATGATAAATCAGTAGATACTTCTTCTCATGTAGTGATTTATCAGATTGGTATGGTTGGAAATTTGGGTTTACCAACGAATACAGTCAATTTGGAAGCCATCAATTTTATTAAAAAAAAGTTAATCAAGCTCTATAAAAAAGGAAAAAAGGCTATTGTCTACGAAGCTGCTCTTTATCCTGGTACTCATCCAAAGATATCTGAATTTGATTTAAAGCAACTTGATAGACAGAAGTTAACAACACTATCTACTTTGTATATTCCTCCCGATGAAATACTACGAGTGCCGAGTTCTGATGCATTAAAGTTATTAAATCAAATGGCATAGTTTAAGTGGATGTATCTAATTTTTATTTAATGTGAGGGATTACAATGAGCTCAACAGCCAGCTCTTCTAAAGTAGGTTTTTCTTTTAGTGATTTACCAGTCACTTGTAAGTTATTATTGATTCTTTCTTTTATAGAGGCTATTGGAGGTGGCCTATCTTACCATATTGCGTATTTTTTTAGTGTAAGCACCAATTTTAATAAATTAAATATAGGCTTCTTAGGCTTTTCAATGGGGATTGGAGCTATTTTGGGCAGCATATGTGGTGGATACGTTACGGGAAAAGCACAAGCAAAGGGTATAATTGGGACAAGTTTCTTACTCATAGGCATAGCGTTTGTTATTTTAGCAAAAGTAAGTTCTTTTCACTTATCTGTTGTCTTTGTATTTTTAATGGGATTTGGAATCAATTTATTTATCACTTGCAGTAATTCATCTTTGTTGCAGATTTCAAGAAATACCAACCACAGTTTAACGATCGCCCAATCCTATAAAAACGCACTGGAAAATACTGGTGGTATTGTGGCAATGGTATTAATCATGCTTTTAGCGCAAAATTATTTTAAATTAGCAATGATTTTGGTTGGCGTTACTTTGATATTGTTTTCAATAGTAATTTTTATAAAATTAGAAATCAGTAATCATGATGTAGCTGCAATACCCAGTAATAAAGAAGAAATTGAGACAATCTATAGCTCGCTTATTCCAATGTTATTTTCGGTATTTTGCATCGGCTTAACTTATGGGATACAAAAAACCGTACTAGGAATTCACTTAAACGAAACAATAGGAAATTCTTTAATCATTGGATTTTTTTTCGCAACCGATCCCATTTTAATTGCATTATTCCAAGTAAAATTATCAAAACGGATTGAGCGATTCAATAAACATATAGTTGCTTGTATTGGCTGTATTTTATTAGGGGCATCAACATTTGCTATGGGCCTCTCTTCTACAATACTAGGAATGTTTTGTTCGCTTTTAGTTTTTACTCTTGGTGAGATGTTGTTCATGGCATACTCCGTTGCATTATGTCATCAATATGGAAGCTCTAACCACAGTGGCTTAGGAATAGGGGCGTGGCGTAGCGCATATTCATTAGGCATGATGATTGGCCCTCTCATATCAGGAGTAGCAATGTATTATTTTAATGCCCAAAGCGCCTGGACAATATCTTCTTTGCTTTGTTTTATGAGTGCCTTCTTAGTATTTAATTCTAAAAGAGCACAGCGCTTAGAAGCTGTTTATTGAGATGCATCCTTTAAAAAAAGGCGCATCTTGACAAAAAGTATCATTACTTAAATGATGTACTCCAGGATCATTTTTGAATAAATAATCAATGTCTGAAAGCCAATTTTGTTTGTTCTCAAAACCATGGTAATAAACAAATTGAGCTTTCTTGGCCTTTTCTTCAAGAACTGTATCGGCCCATTCTTCATGAGCAGAGGAAAATAAGTCTTTATATTTATTTGTAACGATTTTTATATTTTCAAGCTCGGAAATTAAGGTTGCTTTTTTTCTGGACAACCCTTGGTATGGTCTAAAAATAGGATGTTGAAGCGAAAAATATACTGGATTTTTTTCAACGTGCTTTTTAGGTATTAATATAGAAGGTTCTGTTTTTAGCTTATAAATGTCTTTTAAAACGTAGCTTATCCATGATGCAGGCAAGAACTCATCGGTATTGGTAAATGAAAACCCATATTTTTCACCTATGAGAATTTCAAAGATATATTTAGCAGTATCTTGAATAAAAAAATCTCGCTCTAAATTTGACTTATCAAAAGCAACCCTAAAAATATGTTGATAATAGTCTCCGTAGTAGGTGTAAGCATAATAATGTAGATAATATTTAAAGAAATATTTATTAATATTGATCCACTCAGGATTGTTAACAATGTTATCTATCCATTTTTCAGAAAAGTAAATGATGGAGGCCCGCCATTTACTTTCAGAGGGGCAAGATTGGTAAATTCGTTTAAAGAACTCACTGTGATCATGGTATGAATTGGGGATGGTACAATCAATTCCAGATCGAATAAGACGATTATGGCTTCTTTTGCATCCAATATTTTGTGTTACAAGGGTGGTTTGTGCCCCAGCCTTTACAGACAGTATGCCATTAGGCAAGTATCGTTTAAGTGGTTTTATCTGTGTTATATGCCCAATGTTAAAAAAATCCCCTTTTTTATCTATGTAAACAGGATGTGTTTCATTTTCTGCATTACCTCTTAAGTACCATTCAAAGCCTTTATCTAATACCAGACCTAATGGACAACTATGAAATCCATAAAAGAGGTCTTTCGTAATTGGTTCTAGAGATGAAAAATTATTAAGGGTTTGAAGCTTTCCTTGGTGTGGAATATAAAAGGTTTCAGAATCTCCAATCAAATCACCATACCCAAAGTTAAAAATATAAAGTGGGAAATCTTTTCCAGGCGCGATTTCATCAACTAAGTAAAAAAACTCAGAGTTAGAGCGTTTTACTTCCTCTTTAATTTCATCCCAACATACTTTAGTAAAATTCCTACAAAATTCCATATTCGTATCATTGTTAATTAAGTTATTGTTATTTTGAACAAAAATGCTTATTTGCCAAATATTTTAGTGATGTAAATGACGGGCGTATTATGTTCTAATCTGATCATGCTTGTCAAATAAGTAAAGTACGTTGTTGTATCGTAATAAGGATTTTGATCATGATGATTGTAGGTGAACAAGGTATTAATGGAGAGTGTATTGCAGTTCAGGTTATTGATAAAATCTTGAGTAGTACAGAACACAATCTTGTTACATTATCCGAGATATTAGGGATATCTTTAAAAAAGCTTGTTCTGAAAAAGGGATTTTCAAATGATGAAATATTAATGATTGTAAATCTAGGAAGTTTAATTAATAAAATACCTTAGTTCCATTCTTGACCCAACCTATGATTTGAAACATTGATGCTGATTCAAATCGTATTTGTGGCCAATCTGGATTGAGTGGTGAGCATATAAATGTATTGTCTTCAGAGCTTATTTTTCTAAATAAGTTCTCATCTGTAGCCTTAATATGAATCAGCACTAAGTCGCAATGGTTTTGTTTTTGTTTACAAAAAGTAACTAAGTCACCCGAATTATAAATAGGGGACATGCTTTTATCATGCACGATAAATGCAAAATCTTCATGAGTTATATTGTCTTGAATTGATGAGGGTATTGGGAGATAACCTTCAATTTTAGACGAGGCATTGATGATAGGGATTGTTAGGAAGGGATTATCCTTCATAGGCTTGTGGTCAGTATCTAAAAATAATAACCATGTTGAAGAAACACCTAATGCATTACCGAGTATCTCTGCATCTTTAAACCTGGGCGATCTTGTTCCTCTTTCCCAATTACTAATTCGTTGCGTTGAAAAACCAGTAACTTCAGCCAATTGTACGGCTGTAAGTTTTTTGTTTTTTCGCGACTCTTTAATTCTTAATCCTATTTTTGATTTTATATCCATAAAAAACCTTGAAAAATAAACAAAATTGTTTATTATAAACGAAATCGTTTATATTCGTGTGTATTGTTTATCTAACGTTTATTATACACATAAGTTGAATGAACAGTAACACATAAAAAATCGATTGAGATAAAAAAATATGTTTAAAGCATTTTCTGTACCTATCTACAGAATAAGTTGAAAAGGAGTATTCGTTGTGGAAAATAATTTTAGGCTACAAATCTGTAAGAGCATCATTAATTATCTATTAGAGTCAACCAACTATACTCTAAAAGATATTGCTACTTTATTAAACTGCTCAATAAGACAATTACATTCAATTTATTTCGATGAGTTGATGCCAACAAACCTATCTTACGAAAGGGATCTTGTGGGGCTTTATCATTTAATTCTTGAGCTCAATACTAATAAACAATATGTGCACCAGGGTTTTAAATGGGCTTGCATATGAATACTTTAAATATTGAAGGGGCTTCAAAGCTTCTAGGAGCTCACAGGGAAACTATCCGAAGAATGGCTGCATCAGGTGAACTACCTGGAGTAAAGATAGGTAGAAGCTGGGTATTTTTAGAACAAGATCTTGTGATGTATTTAAGAAACAAGTACTCTAGTTGCGATGCATTGCAGGGTGTCGCCTATAGGAGCAATACAAAATGGCACTCTACAAAAGAGATGGAATCTGGTGGATCGATATCTTCCATCAAGGAAAGAGAATACGTAAAAGTACTGGGACTGAAATAAAGCAGGAAGCACAACATTTTCATGACCAAATGAAACATGGGCTTTGGTTAGAAAAGCAAGTAAAGTCTATACCGAATAAAACATGGATGGATGCAGTAGTAAGATGGCTAGAAGAGTCAAAACATAAACGAAGTCTAGCTACCGATAAAATTCATTTTGCATGGCTCGATCAACATTTAAGAAATAAAAAACTTTCAGAGGTTGATCGCGATCTTATCGAAGCAATTGCTAAGAAAAAAGAGAAAACGAATGTATCGCTTACTACGGTGAATCGAATTCTTGAGTTAATTCGAGCCATTTTAAACCGCGCTCAAAAAGAGTGGGGTTGGCTTGAATCAATTCCAGCTATTCGCATGAGAAAGGTTGAAAATAAGCGTATACGCTGGCTTACAAAACAGGAGGCTAATTGCCTGCTAAAAGAGCTGCCAGAACATTTAAAAGATATGGCAGCGTTTACATTAGCGACAGGCCTTCGAGAGTCCAATGTGACACAATTAAAATGGAGCGAAATAAATTTAGCTAAAAAGCATGCGCTGATTCATGCTGATGAGTCTAAATCAAAACGTGACATTCCTGTGCCATTGAATAAACAGGCTCTTGCTATTTTAGATGCTCAGCAAGGAAAACATCCAGTATATGTCTTTACCTATCAAGGGAAACCAGTTACCCGGTGTAATAACCATGCTTGGCGAAAAGCTTTAGATCGAGCAAGGATCGAAAATTTTCGTTGGCATGACTTACGTCATACCTGGGCAAGCTGGCATGTACAAAATGGTACACCTTTACATGAGCTTCAACAACTTGGGGGATGGTCAAATTATGAAATGGTTTTGCGCTACGCACACCTTTCTAGTGATCATCTACAGAACGCGGCAGAACGTCTTCATAGCGCACTTTGACTAGAGTATTTGGTTTTAAGGGCACGGGTTTATGACACGTTTTTGCCACAGTAAATTGGTTTTAATGACACAATTGGTAGATAAGTCCTTGATTTTAAATGGCGCGCTCGGAGGGACTCGAACCCCCGACACCTTGGTTCGAAGCCAAGTACTCTATCCAGCTGAGCTACGAGCGCAATGGGGTATGGATTTAATATTTTGCCACTTGCTTCTGGTTGATATTGAAAATTAGTTACCAGAATGGTGGGCCGTATAGGATTCGAACCTATGACACAGAGGTTAAAAGCCTCCTGCTCTACCACCTGAGCTAACGGCCCGCAGGACAAAATATTTTTTAAAATGGTACTCTAAAACTGGTGGGCCGTATAGGATTCGAACCTATGACACAGAGGTTAAAAGCCTCCTGCTCTACCACCTGAGCTAACGGCCCTAAAGAGGCTGGAATAATACCGGATTAGCACAGAATTTCAAGTCTTTTTATGATGTTTCTATTATTTTTGTTATTTTTAAGGGTACAAATATTTTTTTTATACAAAATTGATGCTCTATAAAAAAGAAAATTCCTGAGTTAATTGGGGTTGAAAATAAATATTTTTTTCGGTAGCCAGTATAGTCCAGTTTTGTATTTTTAGTTTATCAGCAAGGATCTGAGCCTCGTCTGCTGAAGTAATGAGCAGTAAAACATCCGCACCTAAAGCGCCACAACCCTTAGTTGCCAATATTTCTGGGCATTTTTTAAACTCACTAATAAATTTTAAACTGTGTTCTGCTACCAAATTGAGCTCGGTTAATTTTTGATGATAGTTGTTTATGGCTGAAATCAATTTTTTGGAATCAATCTGTTCGAATGCTTGTTTTGCTTCATCTACCAAAAAAGATAAATAATCGATCGGACCAGGAAGGGTAGAGTCTTGTAAATGATGATGAGTGGCAAGTTTCATCCCGGTATGGATGAGAAAAAACGACAAATCTTGAAAAGGCCAGTTATAAGACTTTATTATTCTTTGTTGTTTATTAATGTATACACATCCTTGTTGTGACTGTGCTATTACATCATATCCACTAGGCTTTAAGCCTTTTCCGAACCATGATGATTTATAATAAGCACCTAGCATTTTATTTAAATCAGGTTCAGTGCTATTTACAAAACAAGCCGCTAAATAGCTTGCCAAAAATTGTGCACTGGAGGCGCCTAAGCCCCCTCGACTTGCATAAGGGTCATGCCACAAAAGACCTTGTCCTGAGTTTTGTTGCAGCCACCAAAGTCCAGCTGGAGATTCTGGGTGAATTCCAACTAACTTTTCTTGCGCAGTTAATGTAAGTTCAAAACAGGGGGCGGTCATTAGAAGAAGTGCAGAGGCTTCAGCTAAAGCAGCATATTCACCCAGTAAAAAGGTTTTTGCGGGTATTGACCATTTCATACAGCAATCGGTGTTTGTCTGATTTTAGCTAGTAAATCATGAGCATTATTAAGACTAATTCTTTTATGTAAATCCAACCATTTTTGCAAATGTTCTTTAAGCACTGGCATTTCACTTTCATTGGCGCCTGCTGCCAAAAGCAGATTATCAATGTGTAATTTCATATGGCCTTGAATAATACCTTCGGTACATAATGCTTTAATTGCTCCCAAATTTTGTACCAAACCCACTGCTGCAATGACTTGAGCTAATTGATTCGCCGAAGAAATATTCATCATTCGTAAACACATTTTTGCGGTAGGGTGCAATGAGGTAACGCCGCCTATGGTTCCAACAATAATCGGAGCGGTAAGTTGTCCTGTGAGTATTCCATTGTGATAGCGCCAACGTGTAATTGCTTGATATTGTCCATTGCGGGCGGCATAGGCATGTACTCCTGCTTCAACTGCGCGCCAGTCATTTCCAGTTGCGATTAAAACAGGATCAATACCGTTCATTACCCCTTTGTTATGGGTAGCTGCTCGATAAGGATCCATTTCGGCAAAGAGCGATGCTTCTTGCAGCTTTTGGCCAAGTTCATTATCGATAGTATGTATCGTAACTTGAGCGGTTGTTAACTTTTGATCATTTAGGTTTGATAAAATACACATGGTGACTTCTTCACCAGTTAACTGTTCTATAGGTGTTTTTAAGTATTCAAGAACTTGATTAATAATATTGGCTCCCATGGCATCACAGCTATTCATAGTCAAATGAATTACGGCCATGTCTTGATTATCTTCTCTTTTTAGCTGGCGTAATTGCAAGTCCATGACACCACCGCCACGTTTTACCATGTTATCGGCCACATCTTTGTTTGCTCTATTAATCAGATAGGTTCGATTTTCATGAAAAATCTGGGAAAATTTAGAGAAATCTTTAACCTTTGCCAATTGAATTTGACCCAAAATGCATTCGCCTTGAACCCAGGTTTTTATTTCGCCACATTGTCTAATCCATTTAGCAGATTTGGATAAGGCTGCAATGATGGATGTTTCTTCAACAGCCATTGGAATAACATAGTCTTGGCCATTGATATTGAAATTAGTTGCTACTCCCAAAGGAAGCTGAAAATAACCGATTACATTTTCAATCAGTTTATCTGCTAAATTCAGATCTTTTATACCACCGCTTTTAAGAAAAGAAATATCTTCAGAAGTTATGGCTCCTAGTGCTAACAAGCGCTTGAAGCGTTCTTCTCGAGAGAGTTTGGAAAATCCGCGAAATAGCTCATCAGTATTAGAAGATAAAGGCATGCTTTCTCCTTTGAGTAGCCGGCATTGACGCAAGTTTTGTAATGCCATGTTTGCGTTGTTCAAATTGGCTGTAATTTTCTTGCATACCTGATTTTAGTTTCTTGAAAAAAATAAAAGCAATTTTATCATAAAACAGAGATGCAAACTACCTGAAATCATCGGTATTATATGATTTTGTTTTATTTACAAGTCGTCTCTATGTATAAAGTGCAAAGGTTTTCTACAAATGCCTATTCAATCCAGTAAATGCTCATCGTAATCTGTATTTTTTATCTGCTTTATTTATAAATTTATCAATTGTTGTATGCGGATAAAGCCATAACATGTGTTACGCTAGTATGTGCTGTTTTTGTTTTTTATGATTATTCGATAATCTAGTGGTGCTTTTTTGTACCAGGCGATTGTTTTTTAATTTAAATTTTCTGGTGTTTTTTTAGCATGGAGTGTAAATTGAGAGCATTTTAATTTGGATTGTTATTTGTTGGAGATATCATGGGGAAAGATGCTAAGGAAAAAAAGGCTTTTGAATCCGCTTCGAGTATGAGAACGATATACATTGAGCAATTGCAGAAATGCAAATCTGCTGCGCAATTTGAGACTTTTTCAAGCAAATATGAAGAGAAAAAGAGGAAAAATCCCAAGCCTGCTAATTTAACTCCGTATCATAGCGAAGTTATTAGTAGAATGGATGATGAGATCCGAAGTCTAACGGAAAAATTAAATGCACGATTTTTTCCAATAACACTTATTGAACCCTCACCAAGTGTTCATGAATCAGTAAAAAAAGATGTTACCGATTTATTGCCAGAAGAGCATGTTTCAGATGAACTTCCTCCTATTAACGAGCAGGATTTAGGCACACAAGCCAAAGTTGTTACAGAAAAAGCGAAGGGCACTCCTCTTATACAAACTAAAACTACTGAAGAACTTCTTAAAGAAGAAGAGGGGGAGAGTTTAACTCGGTCAGTAACAAAGAAAAGTGGAGCATTTGTGGCTCCTGTTGATGTAAAACCAAAATTCAGGCACATCACTTGGAATGAAAAGCAGCTTCAGGAAATGCAGGAGCAGGAAAAACAGCGTCACGAAAAGCAAGTTGATCAGAAAGCCAGGAGGCATAGAAATGCTCAGCTTAATGAGGTTAAAGAAAAACTAAGAACACTTTATGCAAAGCAAACAAAATATGACACGAAAGCTAAAGAGTATCGTAGGAAGAATGATCCACAAAGAGAGGCGAAATATCGAGACGCTGCAAAAGCTGCCGGAAGCATTCATGAGCAGATAGCGAAATTAGTTAATCAGTACATTCGGGATGGGGATTTAGACTCTTTTAAATTAAATAGCCAAAAAATCCTAGGCGATGAGAAGAATAATGATGTGAAAACATTGCGGGCATACCGTGGCTGGTGGGAAAAGTTCTTAGATGATTTGGTTGAACTTATAAATTCCGGGTTTGCTCGCATAGGTTCTTCGATCCGTGTGCATGAATTATCGATGTTTAAACCCGCAACAACCGATGGGGGACACAAAATTAACGACCTAGGTAATGCAATTAGTTCCGTAAAAGCAACCTTTTAATCGTTTATAAGAAATAAGTAGTCTGAGGTTTGTTTCGCACTCAGACTATATTTTTTGCCCTACCCGAATATCTTGTTATTGTGTTACCATGTTCTATTGTTTTTGTTCTTCTAGAATATTCATATTATTCTTTGAGGTTATTTTTCAACACAAAAGACTATGGTACAAAACAGCGCGCAAATCACTTACGATAAGGAACTTGCCAGATTTCACTGTACGGGTGCCTGGTCTGTTTTAAAAATTGAAAATTTATTAGCTCGATTTAATGTAGATGAGCTGCCTAAAACTCAAAAAGTGACTATTAGCGGTGAAGGTATCAGCTATTTTGATAGTGCAGGCGCCTTGGCCCTTATTAAATGCATTGGCACGCTGGAACAACGAAAAAATCAGGTTGAACTGACAGATTTTACCGAAACACAACAGCAACTTGTCGATTTAATTAAATCAAAAAAAGACGTATTAGGTTATCAAATACCTTCTCCGCCTAAAGAAAATGTATTTTATCAATTGGGGAAAGAATCAGAAAGCAAATTTCGTCAAATAGATGGCCTTCTCGCTTTAGTTGGTGATTTGACTACTAAAATGTTTAATGCATTTGGCAATTGGCGCCGTTTTCAATTACCCAGTATCATTGCAAATATTCACGCTACAGGCGTGACTGCTTTACCTATCCTTGCTTTGCTTTCTTTTCTAATTGGTGTGGTTTTGGCATATCAAATGGGATTGCAATTGCAAACATATGGGGCCAACAGCTTTATTGCCTATTTATCAGGTATGGCTATTTTTCGTGAATTTGCACCGTTAATGACGGCAATTATTGTTGCTGGACGCACCAGTTCCGCATTTACAGCACAAATTGGCAGTATGAAACTAAATGAAGAAGTAGATGCACTATTAACGATGGGACTTTCCCCCACTGAATTATTAGTGCTCCCTAAAGTTCTGGGGTTGTTGATCGCGTTCCCTTTATTGATTTTTTGGTCTGATGTTTTTAGTATTTTAGGTGCGATGATCATGTCCAATAATATGTTGGGCATCAGTTTTGTTGATTTCTTACAACGATTAAGAGACTCTGTTGGACTTTCGCAGTTGAATTTAGGTCTTTATAAAGCCCCCGCATTTGCATTGTTAATAAGCTTAGTCGGTTGTTATCAAGGGTTTAGAGTAGAAGCCGGTACGGAAAAAAATATTGGGAGCCAAACTACCAGAAGTGTAGTACAAGCACTATTTCTAATTATTATTGCTGATGCAATTTATTCAGTTATTTATAGTCGGATGCATTTATAGATGAGCGAGCCCATTATCGAAATTAAAGGACTAAAGAATTGTCTCGGAGGTCAATGGGTCCATAGCGATGTGAACTTGACTGTAGAAAAAGGGGAAATCTTAGCTATTATTGGCGGTTCAGGGAGTGGAAAAACAACGATATTACGTAGCTTACTGATGTTACTGAAGCCTACGGCTGGTCGTATTAAAATATTTGGACAAGATATTAGTAATCTGGATGCAGAACAATCGTTTTTGCTTCGTCGGCGATGGGGAATGCTTTTTCAGCATAGCGCATTATTTTCATCAATGAATGTGTTGGAAAATGTTATGTTTCCTATGCGAGAATTTACTAATCTGGATTATGAGTTTATGTATGAACTGGCTTTGCTAAAAGTCGCTTTAGTAGGCTTACCCAAAGAAGCTGCAGGTAAATTACCATCAGAATTGAGTGGCGGAATGCAAAGAAGAGCCGCTGCAGCACGTGCCATTGCAATGGATCCGGAGTTGTTGTTTTTAGATGAACCGACTACAGGCTTAGATCCCTTGAGCGCAAGACTTTTTGATGAGTTGATTGTTTTTTTAAGAGATTCTTTAAAGCTCACTATAGTTATGGTGAGTCATGATATAGAATCTTTAAAACGAACTACAGATCGAGTAGCCTTTATCGGCGATGGAAGAATCTTAAGTGTTGAGCCGATTAATGATTTGATAAAGAATAAGAATAAAATAATTGCAGGTTATTTTAGTAAAATGTAACTGGAGACAGAATTCTTGGAAGCTAAAACCAATTACACCATAGTAGGTGTAGTCGTACTTATATTACTGGTAGGGCTGGTGGCTACAATGTTGTGGTTATCTGTTGGTTTTAATCAAAAAAAATATTCTACCTACACCGTTTATATGCATGAGGCAGCTTCTGGCCTGACCAAAGATGCCCCAGTAAAATTTAATGGAGTGCAAGTTGGTTATGTAAAAGAAATAAAATTGAATCAAAGTGATCCGAGGCAAGTTGAAATTTTGTTAAATATCGAAGAGGGGACGCCCGTTACGACCAGTACTTATGCTACATTAAATTCACAAGGAATTACCGGCGTCACTTATATTGGTTTGAGCGCAAGTACTTCTGATCTGACACCAATTCATCAAATGCCTGGTGAACCATTCCCAGTTATTCCTTCAAAACCTTCTGTATTCACTCAATTGGATAGCATTTTAAAAAAGGTTTCTGAAGATGTAGGCACTGTAAGTGATGAAGCAAAACGAATATTTAATGAAGAAAATGCAAAACATATACGTCATATCTTAACTAATGTTGATCATTTTTCTAAAGATCTTTCACGTAATGGCAAAAATCTTAATGCTTTAATGGATAATCTTGCCAAAACAAGCCGTGATTTTCCGCACATGCTTACCGAATTAAGAGTGGGAATATCTAAATTTAATACTATGGCGGAAAGCTTGAGTCAAGCTGGGAATAGTGTATCAAAAACAATGGGCACAGGGAAAAATGCCATAGATAAAATTTCTGAGGAAGCGCTGCCGCCTGCTGTAATCTTATTACGACGATTGAACACAATTTCTGCAAATTTGGAAAAAGTGAGTAGTGAAATGCGTCAAAACCCTGCTGTGGTTATTCGTGGAACTAAGCCACCAAAACCTGGGCCTGGAGAATAAAAATGAAAAAGCTGACTGTATTTCTTGTGGGCTTAAGCGCAGTAGTACTTAGTGCGTGCTCGCCAGTTAAAATCTCTGTAAAGAATCAATATCAACTAAGTGCATACAGTACAAAACAGTTGGCTAAAAAACCCATGCCTATTACTTTGTTGGTTACTACGCCTGATGCTGCTGCCGGGTATCAAACAGAGCAGATGCTTTATGTTAAAAAACCCTATGCACTGGAACCTTTTGTAAAAAATGCATGGGTAAATCCACCTGCGGATATGCTTTACCCTTTAATTCTGCAAAGCTTACAACGGACAAATCTTTTTGAAGCGGTTACTTCCAATGCGTATACTTTAGGTGCAACTTATCGATTAGATACTCAATTACTTTCTCTGCAACAAAACTTTCTTAAAAAACCAAGCGTTCTTGAGTTTTCAGCCAAAGTTGTTTTAACTCATGTTAGTGATAATAACGTCTTAGCTTCAAAAATTATTAATTTACGGATTCTGTGTCCCAGCGATACACCCTATGGGGGAGTGATCGCAGCAAATAAAGCAACCCAACAGTTTACCGCGGCCCTGACTCATTTTGTGGCATCTCACATGGAACACTAGAGTATGAATTTTCGATCGTAGCCTGGGTGAAGCGCAGCGGAACCCGGGTTTCTGAGCTTAATGAGTTTCTCGATCCCGGGTTCCGCTGCGCTTCACCCAGGCTACGATCAATGATATTGAATGGGTAGTATTACTGTAGCCAAAAAATAAAAAGAATTGTACAATGTGCCCCCATGAACCCTGTAAGGGTATTTCGAAGTGTATTAATAATAAAAAGAACGAAGGAGATTGAGGATGAAAGCCGGATCATTAGGTAAATTAGGCCTGCTTGTGGCGAGTGCTGTTTTCGTTGTTGCTTGTTCTAAAGCACCAGGTAGTGCGGAAGGAGGAGTAGGCGTGAGCGAGGCTGAGGCTCAAGGTCTAGGACAATTTACTCATTTTGCTGGTCAAGAACCAGGTGAATCTTATACAACTAAGGCACCTCATAATCAATTGTATTTGTTCTCTTATGATGACAGTAATTTGGCTCCCAAATATTTACCATCAATTAATGCTCAGGCAGAATACTTAAAGACACACCCTGGTGCGCGTGTGTTAGTAGCTGGACATACAGATGAGCGTGGTAGCCGTGAATATAACGTAGCCCTTGGCGAGCGTCGTGCAAATACTGTAGCTGACATTTTACGTATGGCTGGTGTTAACAGACAACAAGTTCGTGTTGTGAGCTATGGTAAAGAGCGTCCAATTAATTTAGGACATGATGAAGCGTCGCATGCACAAAATCGACGTGTAGAATTTACTTATGAGGCAACAAGATGATAAATTGCAAAAAACACATTATCGCTACAGGTTTTATATTGATGCTTCCTTTGGCCTGTTGGTCAGAAGCACCTGTTGTTGATGATAGTGATAATTTTGCAATTATTGAGGGCCAACAGGCGTATGAAGCGCCTGCTTATGGCCCCAAGTACGATGAAGCACAAATCGAAAATGGTCAGTTTGATGTGGCTCGAAACGAGAGTTATACAATAGATAATTCCCAAACCGATGATGAGCCTGCGCTTGCTAAAGATGATCAAGCAAGTAGTTCAAATACTAATATTACCGATAATGCGAAGCTAATCGACAAAATCCAAAGTTTGCAACAAGAAATACAAGAACTGCGTGGTCAACTAGAAGTACAAGCTCATGACTTAAAGTTATTACAGCAGCAACAAGTTGCTTTTTACAAAGATTTAGATGCACGCTTAAGTGGAAGTAGTTCTGCTAAATCTTCTTCAAGTAAACAACCCACCTTGGATCTTTCTGCTGGTTCGAAGGAAACTACACCTAAAGCAACTGCACCTGCATCTAATGTTCAGGCAAGCAAATCGGCTGTTCCTACACCAGCATCAGTATCCACAGTGACTACCTCTAGAATAAATCCTGCAGACGAGCAAATTAGCTATTTAGCAGCTTATGAATTAGTAAAGAACAAACGGTATGATGATGCTTTAAATGCGATGAATGTATTTGTTCAAAAATATCCTAGGGGCGGTTATACTGCTAATGCACAATATTGGCTAGGCGAGCTTTATTTAGTTAAAAAAGATTTTCCAAAATCTATAGAGCATTTTAATGTGGTTTTACAACAATTCCCCACCTCAAGTAAATCTGCTGCAAGTATGTTAAAGATTGGCTATGCTTATGCTGCACAAGGTGACAAGCAGGAGGCCAAGAAATTCCTGCAACAAGTAGTGAGAGCTTATCCTGGTACGCCTACAGCTCAATTGGCTAATTCAAAATTACGTACAATATAATCATTAATAAATTTTTATACGTAGCTCCGGAGAAAACATAAACTGGGAAACCCTGGTTTCGTTTTAACCAGACTACATTGAAATAAACTTATGGATCCCCAAGGAGAAATTATGTATTGGCTAGCCCATGCCCCAGCTAATATTGCTTTGATCAAATATATGGGAAAAAAGGATGATAACTCAAATAGTCCTGATAACCCATCGTTATCCTATACTTTAAACGAGCTTAAAAGTACAGTAAGACTGGAAAAAATGAGTTCAAAAAAAGATATTTGGGAACCGCTTATTGTACCCGCTGGAATCGAAAATTTTGTTCTTTCCACAGAAGCACAAAAAAGATTCCTTGATCATCTCGCTCGAGTAAAAGCATATTTTGGATATGAGGGTGGCTTTTTAGTGCAGTCCTGTAATAATTTCCCTCACAGTAGCGGGATGGCAAGTTCTGCTTCAAGTTTCGCTGCGTTAACTCGATGTGCCGTAATTGCTCTCAGTGAATTAACAAATAAACCCATGCCTTCTGTTGAAGAACAGGCTCAGTTAAGCCGTTTGGGATCAGGATCATCTTGCAGATCTTTTTATTCTCCCTGGGCTTTATGGGATGAAAATGAAGTTAAAGAGGTAGATTTACCCTACAAGGATTTAATCTATCAAGGGGTCGTGATTAGCAATAAAAAGAAAGAGGTTCCTTCAAGTGAAGCACACCAACGAGTAAAAAGCAGTCCCTTTTATGGAACTCGTAGCCAAAGGGCAAAGGAGAACTTAAAACTTCTCTTAGACGCACTTATGGACAAGGATTGGACTGTAGCTTATCAAATCTGTTGGCGCGAATTTCAAGATATGCATCGCTTGTTTAGTACCAGTGAGCAGCCTTTTTCATACATGACAGAAAGCTGTATTGATCTATTACACAATCTAGAAAGTTTTTGGAATAAAAAGAATGATGGCCCTATTGTGACTATGGATGCTGGACCAAACATCCATTTGTTATATCGTTCCGACCAAACAGAATTGGCACGTGAATTCAAACGCGATTATTTATTGGGCAATTATGATGTTCTTTGATTTTGAAACCACAACCTTTGGCAAATGGATTTTAGCAGGTGAACATGCTGTAGTACGAGGGCATCCAGCTTTGGTATTTCCAATTAAAGAAAAAAAATTAATTTTAAGTTATTCTGCTGACGCGCCTTCTTTGGGTGCGGATTATACGGGAAGTAGCGGCGCTGATATGCAGCTTTTATTTTGGAGTGTGCTCGAGCATGGCATGCAATTACTGGGACGTTCTTTAAATCAATTAGGTGGTTATTTTCATTTACATAGCACAATCCCTGTGGGAGCAGGGATGGGCGCTTCAGCAGCACTTTGTGTGGCAATGAGTCGTTGGTTCGGTGCACAGAAAATGGTAGATCCAAGTCAATGCAATGATTTTGCAAAGGAATTAGAACACTTATTTCACGGAAAAAGTAGCGGGCTCGATGTTGCAGGTGTTGCTACGGAAGTCGGGCTTTATTTTAAAGAAGGAACAAGTATTCCATTACAACAAAAAATTCATCCTCAGTTTTTTTTATCTTCATGTAAACAAATTGGAATTACTTCTCATTGTATTCACCAGGTCCAAAGTTTATGGGCTGAAAATCCTGCATTGGCGGAGCAAATTGATAAGCAAATGGTTATGGCTGTTGAAGAAGCTCGAAATGCTTTAGAGAAGGGAGGGGTTGATGCAATTTCCTTTTTGGCGCGAGCAATTAATAAAGCTGCTGATTGTTTTTATCAATGGAAACTGGTTAGCGAGAGCTTGCAACAACATATGCATCGATTAACTGCTAATGGTGCCTTGGCTGTAAAACCTACCGGCTCCGGAGGAGGCGGATTTGTACTGAGTCTTTGGGACAAGCAACCTCCTGAGCATCTTGAATTATTGAACGCGTGATAGGGAATTGTTCTAATCGGAGATCACTCTATCAAGAATCGGTCATATTTGGCGTATCTTAAACGAAAATTGCGCTCAACTATGTTCGTTCGCCTAAAATTGAATATTCCCTTCGTGATCTATTGCTTCTAGTCTATAAATTGGTAATAGACTTCAGTTCCTTTGACCATCCCGAGCTCATAGCGTGCTTGTTCTTCCAGAGCCTGATCACCATTTTTTAACTCTTTAATATCTGCTTCAAGTGCTCGATTACGTGTTGCCAGCTTATTATTTTCTTGTTCGTGAACGGCTAATTTTTTTTCAAGATTATGCCACTGAATCAAATTTCCATCGCCCAGCCATAGCTTATGTTGTAAAACAACCAAGGAGACTATCAAAATTATAAACACTGGGCGCATAGGTTTTGTTTAATTTAAAGGTATCCTGTAACCATTTTATTACCATATTACAATATGTAGCAATATCTGCTTGAGTAATTTTTTACATTATTTTGCATGAAGCCCGGGCTGAATTCCATGCATAAAGCTCGAGTGATCCCTATAAATTGTAAAATTTCAGTCAAGTGGGAGCGCTCTGTCGTATCTATCCTATCATCCCCTGTCTTCGCAGGGATGATAGAATATGAGGAACACTCAGGCATAAAGTGCGGAAGTAGGCCTGCGATTAAATGCGTTTACTCTTAAGTTCTGCTCAAAAATGTTTGCGCAAAATATTAAGTTCTTTATTTAATTGATCTATTTTTTCTAATAATTCTAATGCAAGTGCTACTCCTGGAAGATTAATTCCCAAATCTCGGTGTAAGCGGAAGGCAGATTCCATTTTACGTAAATCGTTCTGATTTAATTTTATATGCTCTGCTTTCATTGTTTTGCAAGAAAATAAACCATGCTCTGCCATTTCCAGTAATAATTCTTTAGATATATGATATTTTTGACATACTTCACTGAATGAGATTGTTGTTGTTTCTTCAATAAGCACGCCGATTAGTGTATTGTCTTGCTTCATGCTTATACTCCTATTTTGTCACGTGGATTAAAAGGCATTACTTGCGCCATTTTTTTGTAGAGCTCTACTGCTGCTTCAGTTGTTGGTGGGGGGGTAATCATTTTTAAAAGCACATATTGGTGTCCAGGGGTTGTTCCAGGCAAACCACGATTTTTAAGCCTTAATTTTTGCCCTCCTTGAGAGCCGGGTGGAATTTTTAAGTCAATTTTTCCTCCTAGAGTGGGGACTACTATTGTTGCACCTAAAGCAGCTTCCCATGGAGTAATAGGCAGCGTGAGGTAGATATCATTATCCATTACATCAAAAAGAGGGTGTTTATCAACATGTACCGTTAAATAAATATCACCGCGGGGTCCTCCATGTACTCCAGGAGCTCCTTGTCCGGCAAGGCGAATTTGTTGGCCCGATTTTACGCCAGCTGGTATTTTCACTTTCAAGGTTTGCATAGTGACTTTTGACTCTTGTTCGATTGGAACCTGGATGTTTTTCACTGTTCCTGTAAATGCTTCTTCCAGACTAATATTAATTTTTCCATGGTAGTCTTGCCCGGCTGTGGGTTGCTGACGATAGCGGGAATGACCAAATAGTGTTTCAAATAAATCCTCATTAAATTGACTGCCATAAAAATGTTCATATTGTTCTGGTCCACTCCAATGAGCATGAGTTTCTTTTTGATTAAATGCCTTATTTTTCCGATAATTGTCGTATTCTGCTCGTTTGATCGGATCTCTTAAAACTTCATAAGCTTCCCCCATTTCTTTGAAGTGCTCTTCTGCATTGGGTTCTTTACTTATATCAGGATGGTACTTCCGTGCCAGTTTTCGATATGCCATCTTAATGTCTTTATCAGAGGCATTCTCGCTTACTCCCATTATTTTGTAATAGTCTTTATCCATATTTTTATACTCAATTGAAAGATCATTTTTATTAGACTTCTTGCACAAGGTTTAGGAACAGCCCCTATTTTTGTAACACATATTTTCCTGGTGCATCAGGTAAATTCTTATTAATTTTAGGCGGTAAATTCATACCATTTGTTGATTGTTTCACTAGCCAATCATGCCAAGCGATCCACCACGATCCTTTTTTAGTTTCAGCAATTTCTAACCAATGTTTGGGAGAAATATAGGTTTCTTCTTTTTTTTGTTCTCGAATCAAATAACTTCGTCCTGGATGTCCTGGTTCACTAACTATACCGGCATTATGACCTCCATTCGTCAGAACAAAAATAATATCTTCTTGTTTGATCAGCAAATGAGTTTTATACACGGACTTCCATGGGCTGACATGGTCTTTTTCTGTGCTGACTACAAAGGCAGGTAACCTAATATTCTCAGGTGCTATATGTTTTCCTTCAATCGTATACTGTCCTTCGGAGAACTCGTTTTTAAGGAACAATTTTTCAAGATATTCGCTGTGCATTTTATAAGGCATACGTGTTGTATCTGCGTTCCAGGCAAGTAAAGCGATCATTCCTCTTTGTGTTCCATGCATGTAATCTTGAACCATTTTTGACCAAATTAGATCGTATGAGCGAAGCATTTGAAAACTTCCAGCCATGAGTTTGGTATCTAAATAGCCTTGTTCCCACATGATGTTTTCCAAAAAAGATACCTGGCTATTATTAATAAAAAGTAATAGTTCACCAGCTTCGGTAAAATCTCCTTGAGCTGCGAGCAGAGAAAGACTTTTCAGGCGATTGTCATTGTCTTTGGCCATCGTTGCTGCGGTAATCATGGCTAAAGTCCCACCAATGCAATATCCTGCTAAGTGAATTTTTGTGTTGGGAATTAGGGTTGATATTTTATCGATTGCAGCCATAGAGCCTTGACGGTAATAATCATCAATTGCCAAATTTCTGTCTTCAGATGAAGGGTTGAGCCAGGATACTATAAATACTGTATGACCTTGTTGAACCAACCAATTCACTAAGGAGTTTTCAGGGAGAAGATCAAGAATATAATACTTCATAATCCAGGCCGGAATAATGAGTAAAGGTTCTTTATATACTTTTGAGGTTTGTGCTTCATATTGAATGAGCTCAATTAAGTGATTTTTAAAAACCACTTTACCCTTAGTTAAGGCAACTTGTTTTCCTGGGATAAAGTTTTCAACTCCCGCTGGAGGAGTACCAGTCAATTTTTCAATGAAGTCTTGCCAACCCAATTGTGTTCCCCGGATTAGATTTTCTCCTGATGAATTTAATGTTTCCTGTAATAAATCAGGATTAGTCAAAACAAAGTTGGAAGGAGAGATTGCATCAAGGAGTTGTTTTATAGTGAATGATACAATGCGACGGTTGGATTCATTTAATCCAGGAATTTCATTTGCTGCTTTTAAATACCAATCTTCAATTTGTAAAAAGTGCTCTGCCCACAAACGCCATGGATAGAGCGCCCATTTATCCGTATGAAAACGCACATCTTCACCATTCCCAGGCTTTTCTTGGTTTAGGAGCCGTTCAATAAAATCAGAACAATGCAGTAAAGGATAAAAATTTAATTTTAAGAATGTACCTGGAGCTTGTAATAGTTGTGCTCCCCATGAAAAAAATGAGGTTGCTACTGAGGCTGGGCTAATGCTTGCGGTAAATTTTCCCAGGTTAGCCTGATAATATTTATCGATTAAATTAAAGAGATCATACTGAGTCGATGGATTATTTTCTTTGGGGTTTGGTTGTTGCCCACTTGATGCTTTTATTTTTTGTGATAGCTTCTTTTCTTTTAGGACAACTTTGGCCATTTTTTTCATGGTTTCAGTCTTATCACAGTTATTATTATGAAATAGTATAGTCTCTTGGATATTTATTTGTATATTAATCAGTTAAAGTACATACTATGCCCCTTTGGGCTTAGCTCATTTAGCTAATAACTCAGACCCGGTGAATATTTACTAGAACGGTTGGATTTTCTGGCAAGATGTGCCAAATAGGGCTGTTCCTCAGTTGGGGCTGAGCACTTACTATTTTAGCTGCAGTTTCTTGCCTTTCTTAGGACGTAGAATGAAAAATAATAAGAACAACTACCCAAAGTATGGCAGGATTGTTGGAATTTATATCGGAGACCTTTATGCAAAAGTACTTACTTAATACTCTTGTTGTTTTTTTTCTATTTTTATTAGTGGGTTGTCAGTCGAATAAGGCGAGTTCCGGCTTATTTAGTTCTTTTACACCTTTGGCTACTCCGAGTGTCAATTTGGCGCAAACAGTGCAAGAGGCTTTAATGCGTAATGATGATCTTGCTGTGTCACAAGTCCATGTTCAAACAAGACAAGATGTTGTGATTCTTACAGGATATGTGAAAAAAATTCGGCTTAGTGATACTGCAGAACAAATAGCGCGTCAGGTTCCTGGTGTGCGCTCTGTAGAAAATCATATAATTATCCGACAATAGAGTTTAATATTCTCCATTTGTACTATATTTATAAAGGAGGTTAAGTATTATTCAAATGGAGAATAAACATGGCTGACCTAATTCATAATGCCTTGCCAACGTCTAAACGAAAAATTATTTATATTCATCCTGATGATTCTGTGAAAAAAAGCATTGATATGATGACGGAATATGATATAGGTGCATTAGTCGTAGTAGATAATGACAATCAATTAGTAGGGATAGTAAGTGAACGGGATATAGTGCGCTCTTGCTTACATAAGTGCATTAACCTGGAAACAGGAAAGGTTTCAGATGTGGTGCATAAGGATGTTACTATTCTTAGTCCTAATGATACTGTAGAAAAAGCAATGCAAGCTATGACCACAACCAAAAGAAGACATGTATTAATTCGTGATGAAAATAATGAATTTGTGGCCATTTTATCTATAGGTGATTTGCTTTATCACATATTGGAAGACAAATCACGTGTTATAGAGCAATTAGAAAATTACATTCATACCTATTAATAGAGCTTTTAGGGATGATATAGTATCTTTATTTCATGCACCTTATAACTTATATGAAAACAGTCTTCAGATTGCTTCTAATTCTCTTAATAGTTCATGCTCCCGTGTGGGCTGCTGAATCATCGCCCACATGGTATTCCAAGAAAGATAACAAAGTAGTCCTCAATATAGAAATGTTTCTGTCATCTACGTGCTCGCATTGTCAAAAAGCGGATGTATTTTTTCAGGAAGTAGAAGCAAAAAATCCTGATCTTAATGTTCAACGGTATTATATTAATCAGAACAAAGATGCATTGAGTCATTTTTACCAACTATTGAGTGCTCAGCAAATGGATGATTTTGCAGTTCCATCAATTTATATTTGTAATTCGCGTTGGGTTGGATTTACTTCAGCAGAAACCACTGGAAAGGATTTATTGCAAGCAATTAATTATTGTAAGAAACAAATTGAAAATAAAGGTAAATTAACTCAAGAAACAGTGAATGCATTGCGCCATTTGGCAAATGCGAATCGATTTATTACTGGATTGGTAGAAAAACCTTCGAAGTTACATTTTACAACCACTATAGCATTTATGGACTCCTTTAGTCCTTGTGCGTTCTTTTGTTTTGCGGGATTCCTTGCTTTTCTTTTAATTGAAACGCAAAAGAAAAAACAACTTATTGCCAGCCTTTTATTTATTCTTTCTGTAGTGATTGTGCATTATTTTCAACAGGCTTATACCAGTACCTTTTTTGAGTTGTTGCCTTGGATGCGTATTCCGGCTGTATTGTTAGGTTTAACGACTATTTATTTTGTGATGCAATATTATAAAAAACAGCCTCCTATAGCTTTGTATTTTTCACTGGCTTTTTTATTAGGATTGATCACTACAATTTATCAACAAACCTGTGTGATGAATTGGTCTACAATTTTTGAGCAATGGTTAAATGACCAGCATTTATCCAGACAGCAAGAAAGTTTGTATCAATTGCTGTATCAGGGAGTGTACATACTTCCATTGCTTTTGATTTTGCTTGTTTATTTTGTTTTACTTAAGTTTGAGCGTTTTGCTGCATTGCAGACAAAATTAGCCACTATTGGTTTATTGTTCCTACTCGCCATTGCTGTCATTTTAATCGTCTATCCATTCCTATTATCTTACTTTGGAATATCGCTAGTACTTTTATTTATCTTGACGGTTATCGGCTGCTTTTTAAATTTGACTTGATCTTATTTTGATGATTTGGGATTATCATCTTTTTTTGTTTGTAATAGCTCAGACTCTCGATGTTAATACGTACTCGAATGGTTGAATTTAGGCGCAGTTTGTAAGAAGTAATTAGGACATTTTTCTTGCAAGATGTGCTACATACAGCTGTTTCCTGATAGGGCTGAGCGCTTACCTTTGTTTTTTAGGTGATAACATGAGCAAGCCCATTAATATTCCTGTTGTTGTAGAGAGCGGCAAAAAATATAAAACATCTCATGGCGTAACAGCAATTAAGGATGGAGTAAAACCAACGGGGCAAGTTTATGAGCGCTTACCTAAACCTAAATGGTTGCGGGTGATAAATCATACGACCCCCGAGTATCACCAAGTAAAAGAACAAGTCCAAAAGCACCGCTTGGCTACTGTTTGTGAAGAAGCAAAATGCCCTAATATTTCTGAATGTTGGTCACACGGTACAGCAACAATTATGTTAATGGGCGCAGTATGTACGCGTGCATGTCGTTTTTGTGCGGTAGATACCGGAAATCCCCATGGCTGGTTGGATCTGCAAGAACCAGAAAATACAGCAAATACAGTAGCATTAATGAATCTGGACTATGTTGTGCTCACTTCGGTAAACAGAGATGATTTACCCGATGGTGGAGCAAGTCATTACGCACAAACCATCCGTGCGATTAAACAATGTTCTCCCAAAACCAAAGTGGAAGCGCTAACGCCTGATTTTCAAGGCGTAGAACGAGATATAGCAGTATTACTGGATAGCGGTGTTGATGTTTTTGCGCAAAATGTAGAAACAGTAGAGCGTTTGACCCATCCGGTACGTGACAATAGGGCAGGTTATACACAAACATTGAACGTTCTCGCATTTGCAAAACGCTATAGACCCGATGTACTTACTAAAACCAGTTTGATGTTGGGGTTAGGCGAAACAGATGAAGAAATTATTCAAACAATGGATGATTTACGTCGGCATAAAGTAGATATTCTTACTCTGGGACAGTACTTACAACCGACAAAGAACCATTTACCCATTGAGCGTTATGTGACCCCAGAGACTTTTGCCGAATTAAGACAGATCGGATTAAAGAAGGGCTTTTTTGAAGTCGCTTCTGGTCCTTTAGTGCGTTCAAGTTATCGCGCTGACCGAATATTTAAACAAGACAATTTAGGTTTATAAAATTCGATTTCTGGATATCGCGTATAAAGCCTATGCGATCCTCAATAGCTTTACCCAGTTTAGATGTATCACATTATGACTGAATCCCTGCCTACGCAGGGATGCAGCTTTTTAGGCATCGTTGTAGACTGCATATTTTCCTGTTTCAATTTTGTGAGGCTCTCTGAAGCATAAAGTGCAGTTTGTCGCGATAGAACGTATGCATTTAACTTAAGATTTCTCCTTTTTTTCTCATTATTTTTTGCAAAATATAAGCGAGAAAATACATAAGTATACCCAATACTATGGCGCTTACTCCTAAAGCTAAATAATAGTTTTCATAATAAGGGAGACTATCTATGGGAGAGTGAATTGTGTTAGGAATTGCAACCCATGCAGCAATTCTTCCAGATATGGCATGTGCCAGAGAACTGGCAAGGTACCATACCCCCATAGCAAAGGCAAGCGAATTTTTGTCACAATATAAACCTACCATGCTTAAGCCAATGGCACTGACCCATAATTCTGCAATAGAAATGAGAATGTAGGTTAAAGCAATGTAATTGCCATTAATTATTCCATTAACAGTAGTGGTAGCAGCGAATGCCATTACCAAAAGAGCAATACCTGCAAGCGCAGTGCCTGCAGCAAATTGATAGGGGATAGTGAAACGTGGAAATAATTTATAAAAACGAGGCAGTTGGCTGCCAATGGCTAAGATGAGTAAGGGATTCAATATTTGGTAATGAGCTGGTGAAACAGTTAAACCAAATAAATTATGGTCTGAATTATTTTCGGCAAATAAAATTAATGTGCTATTCATTTGGTTGTAGATAACAAAAAATACTACTGCTTCAACAATGAGCAATAAAGCAATTATTTGTTTGTCCCGTACAATACCTTTAAGCGTTAGAGTTTTTCTTAAAAACCATATTATTCCTATGCCGCAACCTGAGGCGATGATGGTGCTGGCAACGTAAACATGGGAATAAGCAAATAAAGTCAGCATATAAATAGTAATTATATAGGCAATTAAACGAAGTACACCTGATTGAGAAAATTTAGATTGATCTTTACCCCAAATGACATTTTCATAAATGGAGTAGCGTTTCGCAAAATTTAAAGCCGCGATTGATTTACCTACAAATGTCAAAGTAAGAATAGAAAGCGGACCATAACGGCTTTCAAAAAGCAACGGGGCAATTAAGGTGGCTAATAATGCGCCGACATTTATTGCTATATAATAATAGGTCATAGCTGATTTCGCTTTGACGGCATCATCTGAATAAATATGTGATACCATACTTGAAGAAGTTCCCATTAAAAGGGAGTTGGTGGCAGGTATAAATGCATAAGCGGCAATGAAAAATGTATCTCCCAGGGAGTTTACTGTGTATCCACTGATCATAAGGAGCAAATAAGCGCAAGCTAATAGAATACTCCCAAGAAGAATGGATCGCCTAATTCCTACTACGGTATCAGCCATGTAGCCACCGAGCATAGGCATTAGATAACCCATTGCATGAGCTACTCCAATAAAAGCGTATGCTTTGGCTTGGCTATAACCCAAACCTTGAGACCATACGGGACGAGTTAAAAATAAAACCAATATGGTATTGAGTGCATATACTGAGAATTGGCTCCAAAAAGTAATAAATATGATGTTGTTGGCTTGTTTTTGTCGCAGAGCTAATTCAGGCAAATAATTTTTCACTTCTTGTGAAATCATTTTTCTTACCTCGCCACCTAAAGATAATTATCAGGTTATCATTTTCTGGCAAGAACGACATCAATTATATGAGTATCATGGTAGGGGAATGTGAAGATTTTGCTAAAAAGACGCTTAATCCTTTGGAGCAAAAAAATTTTTGGCAACATCCTAATGGATAAAGTATTGAGAAACCAGGTTCCTTCAATACCAAAAAGTGCCAATTCATCAATAGTATTTAGGGTAATGGGTATTTCCAAACGTTGATGTGCGATGACTTCAAATTGATTTTGTTTAAATGCCTGCATCAATTCATTGTTATTTGCAGCAACTGTAGTATTTTTTACAATGGATTTGTAATAATGGCCAACCATACTACTTAAAATTGAATCTTCTGTAATAAATTCAGCTAAACGTTGTTGCGCTACGGGAAAGGAATCATAAGTTGTGGTAATCATTGAAAAATGACCATTTGCACGAGTCAGTAATTTGGCCTCATGAAATAAAACCTTAATTGGAATATAAGCATTAATAAAGTGTGCCAGAATTAAATCTTGGCTGTGAGGCGGTAAGAACTTACTTGCTTTTGCGGCGCTGCCTTCTATCGTGATCAGAGGTAACGTTTCACGGGCGTGTTTCAACATTTCTGAAGAAACATCAATTCCAGTAAATTCTGCTTTTGGCATAATTTGTTGCAGTTTTTTTAGAAATGCACCATCACCAACGCCCAAATCAAGAACTTTATAATGTGGTTTCATTCCCAAATAAAAGTGCTTCATTTGTTCAATTGCTACTTGATGGCTTTGACTAATCGCACCAAAACGATTGGCCATAGTATAGTTTTCAGTGATGTCGTTGTACATGGCCTTCAAGGACATGCAAAATTTCCTGTTTAAAAAGGTTTGGTAAGTATATCTCTAAATGGAGGAGATTTGCGACTGCTGATTAAGGAAAAATTATTTAATTCCTTTTTATTGACTTTCTAATACCTAGTTAATATCTGGTTTTATGAATCCTATTCGTATGTACATTAGCCTAAAAAAGTCAATTAAAGTATTTGATAATAAATAGGGTTATTCGCTCGAGGTCATCTAAAATATAGCCTCGTTAACTCTCAATTAGAGAGGCTAATTGATTTTAGAAATGAAATAATTCACAATTTTTTGGCCAAAACAGGTAAAAAGAGGCATATTTCCTAGTTTTCTTAATACTCTGTTAATAATCAGAGTGTAAAATTAAACTCGTATAACAAATATTAGTTTGTTTTTAGACCGTTTTTTGGCTATCAAGAACACCATGGATAGCGTTCTGTGGAGGAATAGGTAGCTGCTTTGTTAGGGAGATTTATATGTTAATTTTGACTCGGCGTATCGGTGAAACCTTAATCATTGGTGATGATGTTAATATTACCGTGTTAGGTGTAAAAGGTAATCAAGTTCGCCTAGGTATTAATGCACCTAAAGATGTATCTGTCCATCGTGAAGAAATTTATTTGCGCATACAACAAGAAAAACAATCAGACGAATCTGAAGAAGCAGTATAAAATCGATTTCCTCGCAGTCATCCAGTTCCGGGCACTTAAAAATGCTCGGGACAAACTTAATTTTTCTTTGTTCCCATCTTTAATTTGTAATCCTCTACAGTTTTTCATGAAGTGATGTATCTCCTGATGAGAGAAAGTGCTGTGTACCTGATTCATCTTGCAGTATTAATTGCCCAAACTGATTAATGCCGCAAGCAATCCCAGATAAAGTATTTAAAGACTGAGTCACTTTGATGCTTTTTCCAAAAAGATAATCCGATTTATTCCATTCATCCATAAAGGAGTTAAGATCATGGTGAATAAATTTGCTTACATAGTGTTCCAAATTGGTAATCAATCTTGCAATAAGGACATTCCGATCAAAATGCTTTTTAGTTATTTCATATAAGGAACACCAAGGTTTATCTGGAAGGGGATGATTCTCTGTATCAGTATTCACGTTTAAACCAATACCGATGATAACTTGAACATTGCCATTGGATTCAGCCAATATTTCAATCAGGCTACCGCATAGTTTTTTGTGGGTCCATAGAATATCATTGGGCCATTTAATTTTGATATGAGATGAGATGTCAAATTCATTTAAAGTTGCCAGAACAGCCAAGCTGCTTACCAAACTTAATCCCGAAAGTTTGGTAAGATCATAGTTAAGATTCCAGCGACTGGAACAATAAAGATTTTCACCGAAGGGTGAGTGCCAGTGTCTGCCAAATCGACCTCTGCCTTGGGTTTGAATTTCGGTACAACAAATATCAACGGTATTTGAGGGAGGTAAATCCTTAAGATAGCGATTTGTTGAATCAATGGAAGTGAATAGATGTAAATTGAAAGGGTTCGATTGTTTTTGTAGGGCAAGATGTTCCATAATTTGTTGTTTATTTAATAGAATCAACTGATTGGGAAGTTGGTAACCCTGATGCCTTATTCGTTTTATAGGGATTCCTGATGCGATTAAATGATTGATTTGTTTCCAAATGGCCGAGCGAGTGATACCCAAATTTGCCCCTAATTCAGAACCACTATGGCAGTTGCCATCGCCAAGTAATTGTAATAATGTGAGTTGTGCCTGTGTGAAGTGCATTGATATAAACCTAAAAAATCAATTGAGTATTTTGCTGCAGATTAATAAATCCATGTCTAATTTCCCTCACAGTAGGGTGATGGCATAAAGCACCACTGCAAGCCACTTCTGGCATAAAAGAACGCAATTGCCATGTCATATTATGTAATGGGTCATTTACTAATTGCTTGGTTGGCATAGATATAGGGACACTAAAATTTTTGGTTGGATAAGAAAGGCCTAAACCGCAGGCTTTGATAAAGGCTTCTTTTTGGGCCCAAACATGAAAGAAAATGGCTGGTTTGAGGGCAAGAGGAACTTTAATAAATTCTTCATATTCTTGACCAGAAAATAAACTTTTTGCAATTCCTTCATAAGGTCGAGCAGAATACTTTTCTATATCCACACCCATGGGAAAGTTTTTTCCCACTGCAAGAAGCGCCAAGTCACCCGTATGACTTATATTAAATTGCAACTTTGCTGCATTAATGACTTCAGGTTTGCCGTGGTTATTATAAGCAAATTCCAGTTGTTTTGCTGGCATATTGAGATAGCTTGCTAAAATGATTCTCATAGTTGCTCGGGCAGTAGAGAAACGGCGTTTGTGCCTACTGAAATAAAATCGTTCCGCACGGGTTTGCTCTTCAGAACTTAGTAGTTCATATGCATTTTCTATTTCATGTGCTAAAGAAAATTGCCAAAGATCAATTCGAGCTTCATTTAAGATGCAGTTTTCTGTATTTAAAGGGTTGAATTCGGTAATGATCATATGCTTGTTTGAATCTGGCATCAATTGTCGGTTAGGGTTATCATATACCATGATATTTAATTCACCAAAGAGTATTCAATGAGCCGACAATTTTTGGATTTTGAGCAACCCATCGAAGAGTTGAATCAGAAAATTGAAGCACTTCGCATGGTAGGTCATGATAACGAAGTGAATTTAAGTGATGAAATAGCACGACTTCAAGCCAAATGTTCTGAGTTAACCTCTCAAGTTTTTTCAAACTTGGAGCCTTGGCAAATCGCACAAATGGCAAGACATCCGCTTAGACCACAGACTACAGATTATATTGAACGTATTTTTACTGATTTTCAGGAACTGCATGGTGACCGAAGTTGTTCGTCAGCTCCTGCAATTATTGGTGGTTTGGCGCGTTTGAATGGTGAGCCAGTTATGGTACTTGGTCATCAAAAAGGTAAACGGACTAAAGAAAAGGTATATCGTAATTTTGGTATGGCGCGTCCGGAAGAGTATCGAAAAGCCTTACGTTTGATGAATATGGCTGAGAAATTCAAATTACCTATTTTTACTTTTATTGATACAGCCGGCGCATATCCTGGAATTGGTGCTGAAGAGCGTAACCAATCTGAAGCAATTGCTCGCAATCTTTTCGTGATGTCACGTCTTAAAACGCCAATTATTTGTGTGGTAACAGGAGAAGCAGGATCAGGTGGTGCGTTAGCAATTGGTGTTGGTGATCGTGTGTTAATGCTCCAATTCAGTATTTATTCAGTAATTTCTCCTGAGGGTTGTGCTTCGATTCTATGGAAAGATGCGTCTAAAGCAAGTGAAGCTGCTCGCGCAATGAGGATTACCGCGGATAAGATTTTGGAAAATAAGTTAATTGATATGGTTATTCCTGAACCGTTAGGAGGGGCTCATCGTAATGTCGATGAAATGGCCGCACGTTTGAAGGAAATTTTAGTTAGCGAATTGAGTGTCTTAAAGAAATTATCTTTGGAACAGTTGGTCGAAGAGAGGTATAAAAAATTTATGGCTATGGGAGCAAGTGATTAAACCTTTATTGAGCACCGAGTGGTTTTCTCGCCTAAGTCATTTTAATAAATTAATTATAGGTTTTAGTGGTGGGCTTGACTCAACAGTGCTTTTGCATGTTCTTGCTTCCCACCCGGCCTTGCTTGCTAAATTAATCGCGGTACATGTAAATCATGGTATTAGTGAGCATGCCCCCTGTTGGCAATTACATTGCCAACAGTTTTGCCAGAATTTAGGTATCCCTTTAATTACTCAGTCTGTGCAATTTGATCGCTCAGCCAATGTAGAAGAGGGGGCACGCATTGCTCGGTATGCAGTTTTTTCTTCTTTGCTTGCAGAAGATGATTGCTTAATTTTAGGACATCATTTAAACGATCAAGCAGAAACAGTTCTTTTGCAACTGTTTCGAGGTTCCGGAGTGGATGGTTTGGCTGCTATGCCTGATTTTGGGCAATTGGAACTGGGAAAAATTGCCAGGCCTTTTTTAACTCATTCCCGAGAACAATTGGAACATTATGCTGCCTTTCATCAATTGAGCTGGATAGAAGATGAGAGCAATGAGGATACCAGCTATTCTCGAAATTACTTACGTCAACAAATTATGCCTTTGTTGCAAAGAAAATGGCCTGGAGTTGTAGGTAATATTGCAAGAACAGCACTTCATTGCCAGCAGGCTAAAAGAAATCTGGATATGTTGGCAACTCAAGATATGACGTTGCAAGAAAACCTCGAAAAATTAACAAGCAACTCTTTATTGATTACACCATTAAAAGCACTCGGCCGAGATCGAATAGCAAATGTGCTTCGAGTATGGTTGAAAAACAATCAAATCCAATTGCCTTCAACTGTGACTTTTTGGCGTTTGATTGATGAAGTGATCTTTGCTAGTCCAGATGCGACTCCAGTAGTGAGTTGGGGCGAAGTAACTGTGCGCCGTTATCAAAAGCATTTATATTTAGATAAAAAAAATGCAAATAATTTATCCTCCTGTATCAGAACTCTTTCGAAACGCGCTGCAACGCAAGAAATGCGAGAAGACTCGAAACGCAGCACCGAAGCCTACATGAAGAAGTCACTTGAAGATTCGAGCGCCGTATCGACGAAGCAGGCCTGCTCTACAATAGAATTTCGAAAGGGGTTCATTGAGTGGTCTGCATTTCCTTTACCTTTAGTGATACCCGATGCAAGCATTAATTTATTGGCAAAAAAAGCCAAGCAGGGTTTGGTTATTCCTACTGATACAAAAGTATTTGTTCGATTTAGACAAGGTGGCGAAGAGTTTTCTTTGCATGGACAGACTAAGCGTTTAAAAAAGTTATTCCAAGAGTGGGGGGTTCCTCCTTGGTTAAGAGAGCGAATTCCTCTAATTTATTTTAATGATAAACTAGCGGCAGTAGTCGGTTATGCAATGAGTGATTTGTTTTTTATCAAAGAATGTTCTGAGGCTTGGATTTTTGTTAATTGCTCCTTTTAATCTTATGTTATTTCTAATTATTTGAGTACTTGTGCTCCATTCGTTAAAAGAATGTCTTTTCTGTTAGTTTTTTTACTCATGCTCGTTAAGTTTTTTATATGAGATTAAATCCTCCTCATTCCTATGTTTTAAGTTTTATTATGTGCTAGAAAATTGCGCTTATATGAAAAGATATAAAAAGAAAAATTTTGATCAAATTGATATTTTGATTCTTTTATCAAAAACTGCTTTATTTTTTATTAATTTTGATTTAATTAATATAAATAAAATAATTAAAAATCAACCTGGTTATATCATGAAAAATATTTCAGCGATTCAAGAATTGTTAGCACTGAGTGGGAAACCAGGCAATGTACCTGTAGACCTCATGGCATTTTTTTTATATTTAAAAAAAATAAAACGGTTAGAAAAATCAGGAGATAATTTTAATGCATTCGCTATGAGCACTGACGAAATGGAATGGTTTTCTGAGATTATTGAACACATGATTGGGTACAGTGAAAAAGATTTGCGTTTTCAGATTGCTATTGCAAAATGGGACGGAAGCGAACAAATAAACCATTGGTCCTTTTTGGAGTTTAATTTTATAGGATCCCAAAATCCACCTTCTTTAGATATTTTGATTTGTGATCCACTAGGTTTTATGCAATCACTCGTTTTAGCTAATTTATTAAGCAACATGATGAAGTTTGGTATTTTGAGTAAATTATGCCCTCTAAAAATCTATATTCCCGTAGATATTTTACAAGCAGCGGGTCGTACATGTCCTTATTTTGTGACGGACAGTATCTCGATGTTATCCAATCAAAATAAGTACTGTCCAGTTTATGATTATATGAATACTCATCAACAGGAGAATGAAACGGACAAAGCAATTAGTACATTAAAAAGTTTTCGTGAATCCATGTCGTCATTCGTAGAAGAAGATCTTGATGATGTATATAGTTTTGACTTAGTGGTTGGTCATTTACCTGCCAGGCTCTTACGAACAAAACATTCTGTAACTGATTTAGAAAATGAAGTTCAAAATTCTGCGGAACATAGAGACGAAATTGTTAACAGTAAGGGTGAGACTGCGTGGGTATCCATTAGTAAAAATTTATTTTTTGTTAAAGATCGTACAGGAGATAACAAGTATCGGAATATGAGAGTGAACAAGAAGATGGAAAAATTGGGGGAAAATGTAAAAGAAATATCCTCCACATTAAATTCAGAGGAGGATATTCAATTGTTCTTTGAAGCAGTGCACAGGCATCGACTATTTAGTTTAGAAAAATTGATAGGAAAAACTGCTAAAACATTCGGTTATACTTATTCTTAGCATTCAGGTAAATTAACAGCCAATCCCCCCATCGAGGTTTCTTTATAAATACTTTGCATGTCCATTCCTGTTTGTTTCATGGTCTTGATTACTTTATCTAGAGAAATTTGGTGTTGACCATCACCAATGAGTGCCATTCGTGTTGCATTCACTGCTTTTACTGCACCCATAGCATTGCGTTCAATACAAGGTATTTGTACTAAACCCAAGACTGGATCACAGGTCATACCCAAATGATGTTCCATGGCAATTTCTGCAGCATTTTCCACTTGAGCAACGGTTCCTCCCAGAACTGCTGTAAGACCTGCTGCAGCCATAGAGGAAGCAACACCAACTTCGCCTTGGCATCCCACTTCGGCCCCAGAAATGGAAGCTCCTTTTTTATAAAGTATGCCTATAGCTGCGGCAGTAAGGAAATAGGTGTAAATGTCTTCATCACTCATTTTATCGTGTGCATGCTGGCAATATTTTAGTACCGCTGGAATAATGCCTGCAGCACCATTAGTTGGTGCGGTAACGATGCGTCCACCAGCTGCATTTTCTTCATTGACTGCCATGGCATAAAGATTTAACCAATTCATAATATCGGATTGCTCAAAAACGCTTTTTACTCCTTTTTCATTCATAAGTTTTTTATATAAATCAGGAGCGCGTCTTTTTAAATTAAGCCCTCCAGGTAATATGCCATCGTGTTTACATCCATTGGCAATACAATCATCCATGACCTTGGCAATTGCCAAAATACCTTTATGGATATCTTCTGTGCTACGCCAGGTTTTTTCATTAATTAACATTAATTCCGCTATGGTTAAATTATTTTTCTGACACAGTTCTAGAAGTTGGGCTGCTGTTGAAAATGGGTATGGAGGAGGGTTTGTATCTTCAGTGGCTTTGGAAAAATCTTCTTCAGTAGTAATAAAGCCACCGCCAATTGAGTAATAAATCTGTGCAATTAATAAATTGTTCTGGTTATCAAAAGCAGAAAAACGCATTCCATTAGAATGTTTTGGCAAAAGTTCTTTTTGTAAAAAAAGAAAATCAGTTGCTTCGTTAAAGTTAATATTTTTCTTACCTGCCAGGTTTAACGTATGGGAGTCGATGATTTCATGCATACGAGGCACCATAGACTCGGGGACAACAGTTTTGGGAGCCTTATTTTCCAGCCCATTTAAAATGGCTTTATCTGTCCCATGACCTTTTCCGGTTAAAGCCAGCGAACCATAAAGTTCGGTTTTAACCCGGTGAACTTGATTCATGAGTTGTTTGTCTTCCAGTAATTTTAAGAAAGCATTAGCAGCAAGCATCGGCCCTACAGTATGCGAGCTTGATGGGCCAATTCCAATGGAAAATAAATCAAATACACTGATATTCATGTGGGATAATCTCTTGTTACAATTAGTGCAAAGTGTAGAGAAATCTTAATTATTTGTCTATTTTAATTATAGTGGACTATTTTCTTTAATGATTTGTCGTGCATCCTTTCCTGGATTAGTCTATAAATTGATATGCATTAAGATTATCCTTAATGTAAGGAGCTTTATAATATAGTTACAATTAATCGCGCTAAATACTGGTAATTTTCTATGAATTTAGGCAGAATTATGTTGCATTTTAAAATGTAATATTTTTCTTTAGCAAAAAATTAGAAAGATATGCACAATAGAAAGACTACAAGGGGATTCTTTATGAAGATGAAATTGGTCACTGCGGCCGTCATGGGGCTGGCAATGTCTACTGTAATTGCTGCTACTGATGCTACATCGCTTGTTACGGATAAAGATAAATTATCTTATAGTATTGGTGCTGATTTAGGGAAAAACTTCAAAAATCAAGGTATTGATATTAATCCGGACGCATTAGCTAAAGGAATGCAAGACGGAATGTCTGGTGCCCAATTGATTTTGACTGAACAACAAATGAAAGATGTTCTGAATAAATTCCAAAAAGAGTTGATGGCAAAACGCAGCGCTGAGTTTAATAAAAAAGCTGAAGAAAACAAATCTAAAGGCGAAGCCTTTTTATCAACTAACAAATCAAAATCTGGCGTAGTTGTATTGCCAAGCGGCTTGCAATATAAAGTTATTGAAGCAGGCACAGGAAATAAACCCGGCAAATCGGACACAGTAACTGTTGAATACACTGGTACTTTAATTGATGGTACTGTATTTGATAGCACTGAAAAAACAGGTAAGCCAGCTACATTCCAAGTATCACAAGTAATTCCTGGTTGGACTGAAGCATTACAATTAATGCCTGCCGGTTCTACTTGGGAAATTTATGTACCTTCAGATTTAGCTTATGGTCCACGTAGTGTAGGTGGTCCTATAGGTCCAAATGAAACTTTGATTTTCAAAATTCATTTGATCTCTGTGAAAAAATCTGCCTAATCATAAGGAGGGATTTTCTCTCCTTATCGTATCCCGCTCTTGAAAACAAGAGTGGGATTTCTTTTAGAGAACAAGTTATCCTGCCTTAGAGAGCTCCGCAAGATGAACAAGCGTCTATTTATTGTTTTCATTTTAGGTTTTTCCTCTGGCTTACCAATGGCGCTAATCAGCAGTACCCTGCAAGCATGGTTTGCATACAGCGGGATGTCAGTTATCGCTACTGGAACATTAAGTTTAATTAGTTTGCCTTATGCTTATCGTATTTTCTGGGGGCCTGTTCTGGATCGTTATTCCTTATTTAGCATGGGGAAAAGGCGAAGTTGGATTTTAAGCATGCAATGTTTATTGCTTCTCGGATTTAACTTAATGGCTTGGTTTACTCCGGCACAATATCCTAAATTAATGGCTTTTCTTGCTTTGATTTTAGCTTGTTTTTCTGCTACCCAAGATATAGCAATCGATGCTCATAGAGCAGAATATTTGCCAACTAATGAACATGCTTTAGGAGCTTCTTTAGCAGTATTAGGCTACCGGATTGCTTTACTATTATCCGGTGGTTTGGCTTTGGTTCTGGCTCAGAAATTAGGCTGGGATTTTACTTATCGTTTTATGGGCCTCCTGATGATTGCTGGTATGTTTGCGGTGTTCTTTAGTCAAGAGCCTAGTGTTGAAATCAAAGAAAAGAATAATTTTGTTTTATCTTTTGTAGCTCCTATAAAGGAATTGATATTTCGTCCAGGAGTTATTCCTCTTTTACTCTTTATATTTTGTTACAAGTTAGGAGAAGCATTTACAACGACTACCAGCGGAATTGTCATGCCTTTTTTAATTCAGGGGCTTGGTTTTTCTTTAGAGACTATTGGTTACATCAATAAAATGTTAGGGGTTGGGTCCATCTTGCTTGGGGGGGTGTGTGCAGGATTTTTATTGATGCGGTTTTCTTTATATCGCTCATTGCTTTTTTTTGGCTTACTGCAAGCATTAACTAATGTTTTATTTGTTGCTTTGGCCATAGCAGGAAAGAACGTTACCTTATTGGCAATGGCCGTCTTTTTTGACAACTTTGCAGCAGGCATGGGGTCTACAGCATTGGTCGCCTTATTCATGCGTTTAGTTAATAAACAATACACAGGAACTCAATTTTCGATGCTTGTGGCTTTATCGACAATACCTCGTATTATTTCTGGGCCTGTCGCGGCAAGCATTCAAATGGCTATAGGCTGGGTTGGTTTGTACCAACTCTCTGTTATATTTGCTTTAGCGTTTATCCCTTTTTTAATCGTGATCAAAGAGCAAACTAAAGAAAATCAACAAGATTTAGATGAAGTAGAGAAAGAGGGAGAATTGAATCCTGTGCAGTAATCAAGCAAAAAGCTGCGATTTTATGCGTTCCAATAGTCACATGCTTCTCCATTTCTGTGTCCTAAAATCGAACATTTAGACGCAAGATAGCGAATTGTAAACAGCCCCTACTACTTTTCTACATATATTTTTTATTTAATTTGATGACAATACCACTGACGCCAACCAAGAGTAATCCAATTAAAATTAAGGTAATTGGCCAGCCTATAGTGTGAGGGAAATGCTGACTTGAAAAATATAAAATGAAGCCCAGTGTCGCTAAGCTTGCAGTTATGAGTAAGACTCGGCTGCTTTCTATAATGGCCATATAAATTAAGCCACAAGCTAATCCCAAATAAAGTATTTCATAAGGTTTATTTTTAACGATGTCGAAGGCTACTAAAAGTAGTGCCAGTGATGAGATAAAAAAAAGTAATCCTGCGATACTTTGATATTTTGAGTGATTTATAAATGAACTGACAGCTAATAAGGATGCACTGAGAATAAACCATTTTAAGCGCTCTGGCACACCGAGTAATTCGAATGCTGCCAGGAAAAAAGAATAAAGAAAAATCAGGGTAATAAAAGCCAATACAGTAAGCCTGGTGCTTATAAATGCAATGCCATGCTGCAGAAAAAGAATGAAGCTTACCACGAGTACTCCCCAGGTAGGCATTAAGATGGAAGTGTATTGCGATAAGAGAGTAAGTAATCCGCTGGCTTCAAGAACCGCAGCAACAAGAAATAAAGGAGCTGTGATTTTATATTGCTTCTCTTGATAATAAAGACCCAATAGGAAAATTAAAAAGCCAAAGCTCAAATTTAAAATAATACGGCTATTATCTTCTGTATAAGCAAAAAGGATCCATCCAAATACAATTGTCGTGATTGTAAGAATGAGAGGCTTATTCAATAAAATGGCGAAACGCAGATGCGTGAAATAGATAATAGCTATGATTAATATCCACCATATTGGCAACATTAAATCGTATTCCTGCAATAAAATGACAAGACCTGTGGGTTCAAGGAATAGGGCAATCAAGAATAAAGGTGTCGAAGCTTTTTGGTAATTAGGGTATTTTAGACATACAAATGCCAAAATAAATGAGCAAAAGCCAAAACCTAGTGTCAAAGTAACACGCTCGTAGACATTAAAGTCTTGCCATTTCATGGCAATCAAGGCACTAATACCTGCAAAGATAAGTATCCCACCTATATAGCTATACAGTTTATTTAACCAATTTGTATCATTTACAGAGCTTATAGCCTGAGAGGGATTTAATGCCGATGCTATTTCTCTAATGTCGATTTGGTAGCGTTTGGCTAGCTCAACAATTTTTTCTAACGCATCTTCTTTATTCATGGTTTAACCCAACCAATAAATTGGACATTATTCGAAGTAAAATAGCGTGTGTTTAAATTGTATAATTTGACGCAAGTAGAGTTCTTTTTGAGGCATATCGTATTATTTCGATAGTTACTGCCTAGAAAAAGATCTGATAGTAAGCCTGCGTTTAAATTATCATTATTGGTGTATAGGACATAACCATCAGGAGACTCCAGTGAGGTATCCAGTTTAAATTGTTTGGTTGATTGCACCACTTCTTCTTTAAAAGTTGTAGTGTTGTTAAGGTTTGGAAAATCTATAGGAATTTCTTGTACCTTTTGCTTTTTTGCGTCAAAAAAATAGAGCTTTTTAACTCCCCAATAATTGTTTTGAACTTTTGAATATTGAGCTACTAACCGATTATTTTTAACAATAAAGTTAACTTGCACAGGAAAAGGTGAAGTAGAAGAGTCCAAGATAGAAAATAAAAGACTATAACGTGGAGGATCTGTTTTAAAAAAAGGAATGTTTGAAATAACGAAAACAAGCATGAGCAGTATTGGCAATGACAGTCCAGCCACCAAAGTCAAATGACTTTTTATCCACTTAGTCGACATCTTAATTCCTTAAGTTGCGTAAAGCGCATATTGTGCTTCCTTATAGTATAGGCTGATTTTTAGTTTAATATTGGCAAGATTAATCGTAAAAAGGAGGTTGTACTCGACGGACGACCGCTTTTTTGGCTCTACCCCAAATAAGGGGGCACTTTAATCAAGTTAGTCTAGACTAACTAATTGATTTC